>JBGCDP010000175.1:0-21273 GCA_045105475.1 Anaerolineae bacterium | reverse complement strand
AAAAGAACGTGCCTTAAATGGAAAATGTTTTGGAACCCCGGCGTGATGATTTCCATTAAAAACAAACCAATAGGAATCGCCAGCCAATGTGTTAATAAGACCAGTCGATTAACCTTTTTGGGGATTTGAAAGATGCCGATTGCAACAATTAAATAGATCAGCCAACCTAGAATAGATTTCAAGCCAGCTAATTGCCCCATTAGACTTGGGGCCGTTGAGAGGGTGAACGTATTATCTAAAAGGCGTTGTGCGAAGCTTGCCAGCAGCCATGGGTCAAACTGACCTGAATCGAAATAGGGCAAGTCCGGTTTAAAAAAGAGCCAAAACAGTGCAAATAGAATGAAACTCACTGAACTAAAAATGACGATATGTGTTTTGAATCCTTGCTTCCAACCCCACCAAAAAACAAATATCCCTTGGCACCCCAGAAAAAACCAAGCAGAATAATTGGCAAACGCCAATAATGCAGAGGCGATAACAATAGGGATCAATGCTGTGATTGAAAAAGCTTTATTTGCTTCTGTTTTATGAAGGAGTTCGAGTAGTTTGTAGGTAACCAAAACGGCTAGGAGCACGACAAGCGTATACATGCGTGCTTCTTGCGCATATTGGATTGAAATCGGAATAATCGAATCTAACCCCAAGGCAATTAAACCAGCTTGGGTTGAATGTAACTTTTCACCCAGTTTGAAAATGAGTGACAGTGTGAGCAGGGAAAATATGACTGAAACGTATCGATAGCTAAAATCAGATTCGCCTAGTAAGCGTCGACTACCTGAGAGAATTAAATAATAAAGCGGAGGGTGGAAATCACGATAGGATGAATCTTGGATGTAGATTCTACTTTCTAAAATTTTAGGTATCGGATAATTTGCGACACTGATTGAGGCTCCTTCATCGACCCACATACTCGAATGATCAATTTTATGCAGTCGAAGGGCAAAGGCTAACAGTAGTAGGCTGATTAAAATTAGCTGATTAAGGTGAGTTTGAGCAGAGATATTCAAAATAAGAACATTTAAGCTGTCTACCGATCGTATTTTTAGAGTCCGCGCTCACCCCTAATATAGGGGACACCTAATGCGGCCGGTGCGCCTAGCCGTTTGCGCCGCGCCTGATTTGAGCCAACGACGAGTGCCAAAATAATCAAGATAAACGGAAGCATTTTCAAGAAAAATCCTAAGTTTGCATTCACAAACAGTGGATTTGTGAAGCCGAAAATCAGGGCAGGTCCCTGTAAATCTAAAATGCCACGGCGTAATGCGCCAAATAGGTAGCTGCCCACGGCCGCCCGGACCGGGTTCCATTGCGCAAAGATGACCAAACCTACTGCAATCCACCCTTGACCAGATGTGGTTTGAACGCTGTACCAGCCTGGTGATACAGACAGACTAATAATCGCACCGGCTAAACCAGCCATGCAGCCACCAAAGATCACATAGTAATACCGTTGTCGATACACGCTGATGCCCAAGACATCGGCCGCTTCTGGCTTTTCGCCAATGGCACGTAACGTCATTCCCGGCCGAGTGCGGAAAATGTAGTACCAGCTAATCGGAATTAGCAGATACCCGACATAGACCATCGGGCTATGATCGGCAAAAAAGATTGGACCAATGACAGGAATTTGCCCTAACAAAGGAATGGTCATATCTGGAATGGTTGCTGCGATTTGGGAGGACAGACCTTCGCCCAACACAGTTGCGAGACCGGTCCCCAAAAAGGTGAGTGATAAACCACTGACAACTTGATCTGCCTGAAAATGGATGGTGACAACCGCATGGGCAACGCTGAGCAGTCCGCCGGCGATTAGCCCCGCGACTAGGCCGACCCACGGATTCCCTGTTTGAAGCGTGAGGCTGTACCCAGCCATAGCGCCGATCAGCATCATGCCTTCAACGCCCAAATTTAAAATACCGGCCCGTTCGTTGAATATCGCTCCAATTGAGGCGAAAAGCAGCACTGTTCCAGTGGCGATACCAGCGTGGAAAATAATAATCGGATCCATAAGATTAATCAGCTCCCACAATCGTGCCTTGCCGGCCGACTAATTTGATTTTGTAGCGCATCAGTACTTCACTGCTGATAATAAAAAACAGGATAAGCCCTTGTAGCATTGATGAAATGCCGGCCGGTTGAATCTCGCGGCTGGCGATAATCAAGGCGCCAAATAGGATCGAGACGAGAATGACTGCGGCCGGGTTGAGCTTGGCCAGCCAGGCCACAATAATGCCGGTAAACCCATATCCGGGTGAAATTTGCTGCTGTAAGCGATGGACAACACCGGTAATTTCTACCGTGCCTGCTAGCCCTGCCAGAGCGCCTGAAAGCATCAGCACCAAAATAATATTGCGCTGAATATTAATGCCCGCGTATTTGGCCGCGTCAGGGTTGTCACCGATCATTTTGACCTCAAACCCCCATTGGCTTTTAGTTAAAATTAGCCATACAACCACCACAGCAATCAAGGCAAAGACAACGCCTAAATGGAGTGTAATGCCCGAAAAGATGCGGAACTCGCGAGCGTAGTCAGTTAGGCGAGGCAGCCAAGCATTTTTCTCAAACGTGGGTGACATCTGAAAACCAGCATCACTCCATTGATCAAAAATCCAGTAGTTGACCCATTCAAACGCGACATAATTGAGCATGAGCGTCGTGATAATTTCGTTGACGTTGTAACGGGCTTTGAGCAGTCCGGGAATAAAGCCATAAATTGCACCCCCAATCATGCCAAATATCAGCATTAGCCCGATCACGATCCAGCGTGGTGTTTCGGGCCCAGTAATAGGGAAAAGCACCACGAAGCTGGCAAACCAAGCCCCCATGAACAGCTGTCCCTCTGCCCCAATGTTCCACATCTTCATTTTGAAGGCGACAGTGCAGGCAAGCCCGGTAAAAATTAGAGGTGTGGCTTTGACGAGGGTGTCAGAAAATGCTGGCCAACTGCCAAAGGTGTTACGGATGAAAAAGGCGAAAACCTTGAGCGGTTCGCCCCCTATCATTTTAAAGATGATGCCACCGGTGATGAAGGCAAGCACCACGGCCGCGACTGAAATGGCGGCTGGTGCCCACTTTGGCAAATCTTCTACTCGTTTTTCAAATTCAATTCTCATCGCTTTTTACCGAGTTAGCTAATCAGCCAGCCCACTTTCTCCCGTCATCATCAAACCGATTTTTTCAATGTCTGCATTTTCTACGTCCTCGATTGTCCCCATTATTTGGCCGTCATGAATAACTGATATACGGTCACTTAATGCCAGCAATTCTTCGAGTTCTTCTGATATAAGTAGGATGGCCGTTCCTTGCTGACGTTGTTCAAGCAAAAGCGTTTGGATCGCTTCGATGGCTCCCACATCTAAGCCGCGAGTTGGCTGAACCGCAACCATGAGGCGGGGTTGAGCGGTGATTTCCCGAGCAAGAATCACCTTTTGCAGATTTCCACCGCTCAGTTTGCGGGCCATAACGCCTACACTGGGGGCTAAAATGTCATACTGAGTTTTTAAAACCTTTGCCCGGTCTTCTGCATGGCTAAAGTTTATTTTCCATCCTTCACCAATCGGCTCTTCTCGATAATCTTTTAGGATGGTGTTCTCGGTGATTGTTAAGTTTGGTGAACTGCCAACTTTATTCCGGTCTTCTGGGATATGCGACACTCCCTGCCGAATGGCGTTGATTGGCGGGCGGTTGGCGACCTCACTGCCGTTGACTAGCACTGAGCCTTGGCATTCACGCAATCCGGTAATGACTTCGGCTAATTCGCTTTGGCCATTACCACTCACACCTGCAATCCCCAAAATCTCGCCTTGGCGTACATGTAGCGAAATGTCACGCAGGGCAGGCACGCCACGGTTGTTCAAAGCGGATACCCCATTGACTTGTAGCACTGTTTCACCCAGCGTGCTGGCCTCTTTTGAAACGCGGAAGACAACGTCCCGGCCGACCATGAGCTGGGCCAGCTTCCGCCGATCCATGTCCTGCATGCTGATCCCTTCGGCCGTCACTTTCCCTTTGCGTAATACCGTCACTCGGTCTGCAATCGACTCAACTTCGTTTAACTTATGGCTGATAAAAATGATTGATTTGCCACGATCTGTCATTTGGCGTAGCGTGAGCATTAACCCTTCAATCTCTTGTGGGGCAAGTACGGCCGTCGGTTCATCCATGATTAGAATGTTAGCACCGCGATACAGCATCTTGAGGATTTCAACCCGCTGTTGCTCACCAACAGACAGCTGCCATATGTATGCTTCAGGATCGACGTGTAAGCTGTACTGCTCTGCTAAGTCCCGGATTTCTTGCTCGTACTTTTTCATGTTCATGAAAAAGCCAACGCCGTCTAGCCCCAATAAAATATTTTCGGTAACTGTTTGAGTCGGCACAAGCATGAAATGTTGATGCACCATGCCGATTCCCGCTTTAATCGCATCTTTTGGTGAGCTGAAATTTTTCAAAACCCCATCGACCCAAATCTCACCGCTGCTCGGCCGATTAATACCGGCCAAGGCGTTCATGAGCGTGCTTTTGCCAGCTCCGTTTTCTCCCAGCAGCGCATGGATTTCCCCTTTGCCCAAAGTTAAATTGACTTGATCATTGGCCAACACACCGGGAAAGCGTATTGTGATGTCGCGCATGTCAATCGCCAGATTTTTCTTCTCTTCCATAAGTTTTGAGCTTTTGGCTAAAAGCCACGAGCTAGGATGTGCCGAATGTGAGGCCAAGCAGTTTTAAATATTTTCGATAAGCGATGGCGGTGCGGTCGCTACGCAGATGCAACTCGTCTTGCAAGTCGAGCGGGAGCAATTCCGGCCGCTGAGATTCTACCACTGGGATGTCTTCACCTGTTACGATGTCTTGAAAGTCGATCAGCTCTTGCTCTGGGGTATCAAATCCGTAGTTCATTGACATCAGAACCCATCCTTTTGAATGCTTTTCATCGATGGGACACACAGCGTACATGGCGGCGAAACTGGGCCCTTTTGTCTTTTCGAAATAGGCAACCATCGGCCGGAAAACTTTGTAGGTGTAAGTCACTGTTGAGCCAACACCTGTGCCGTCGGGATTTGGCTGCCAAACTTCGATGTTCTCAGCGATGACACCATCGGCCGAAAACTCCGCTTCGTAATCTCGAATTTCTGGATGTGCACGATCCCCCAAAGAACCTTCGTGAACAAACGGGAAATGGGTCACATCTAAAAAGTTTTCGATTGCTCGCGGTCCGGCCGCTTTAAAATGGTAGGGGCCAGATGGGATATTGCGATAGGACTCATCTTCCCATTCAGTGAAGGTTGGCACATCATGCTTAGGCTCACCCTGTGTCACCCAAATCAGCCCATATTTAACACGGCATTGGTAAACTTTGGCCTTGGCTTTGGTCGGCGGCACTTGATCTGGATGAGCCGGTATTTTGACACACTGCCCACTGTCATCATAGTTCCAGCCATGATAGGGACAAACAAGGCACCCATTTTCAATCCATCCCATCGAGAGTTTTGTCCCTCGATGGATGCAGAGGTCCTGCCACACCATTAGGTTCCTATCCTTTTCCCAGATGACGAGGTCTTCGCCCAACAGCCGTACAGGCAAGGGGTTTTTCGTTTCTAATTCTTTTAGTTCGGCAACGGCGTGCCAATCATTTGTGAGTACTGGATCTTGCATAAGACGGGGAGTATAAAGTGATTAGCTTGAAGTGGAAAGCACAAAGCCGCTAGCAACCAAAAATGATTACTAGCGACTTGTTGCATTTACAATCTAAATCTCATGGTTGTTTGAGATTTAAGGCTACTTGCTAATTCAAGTCTGGGAGTTCAGCGTTGAAGTTCTCATTCCACCAGTACATACAGGTTTCACAAGGAACACCGAATTCAGCAAAACCGTCTAAGTCGATCTGCTCGAGGCTTACACCATCAGCCAAAACCTCATTGCCTTGGTTGTCCATGATCGGCCCTTTGAAGACGTCGAAGCGGTCAAATTCACCAGCCAATGCTTTTGCATGGACTTCACGAATTAAGGCTAAATCTTCTTCTGGTAGATCTTCCATACCAGGTGTGAGTTCTTGTCCCTCTTCGAATCCGTAAAGACCCATGGCACCTGTGTCTGCGTCGAAGTATTCCCAACCACCTTTCCACTCACCAGCTTGTGATTTTTCAACGATATCAGCGTAAACGACACCCCAGTTCCAGTAGCCAGCGGTCAAACATTTAGGGCTGGTGCAGCTGTTGATGTAGTTATAGGTGATTCCCCATTTGCCTTCTGGAGCAGCTTGAGCTGCGGCCGGGGTATCGGCTCCATTCATCACGACCTGAGCGCCTGATTCAAATAATGATTTAGCTGCCTCTTGTTCTAAGATTGGGTCATGCCAGCTACCGATCCAACGAATGTCGATCGTACAGTCTGGGCAAGTCACCTGTGCGCCTAGAGCAAATGCGTTGCCCAAGCGTAGTTCTTCAGGGATTGGGAAGGTTGGCATGTAGCCTAACTTTGGATTGCCATCAACCATAGCGCGTGATCCAGCTATCAAGCCGTTGATGTATTTCATCGTTTCCATGGCACCAAACAAGTTACCAAAATTTTCTTCGTTTGATTTGAATCCTGAAATGTGAATGATGTCTACGTCTGGAAATTCGTCAGCAACCAATTCAGATGCATCCATGTAACCAAATGAGGTTGTGAAGATGACATCGAACCCTTTCCGAGCTAATGAACGAATCACTTGCTCTGCGTCTGCACCCTCTGGAACTAGCTCGACGTAAGCGGTGTGAACCCCTTCGATGTTTTCTTGAACATATTGACGGCCGAGGTCGTGTGCTTGTGTCCAACCACCATCATCGTGGGGTCCAATATAGACAAATCCAACGTTGTAGCAGCCTTCAATCGCTTCAGGGACTGAGAAGCCACCTTCATCTGCTGCTGCGCTCTCACCACCACAGTCTGCAGGGCCAGCTTCAGGAGCTGTACAGGCTGCCAGTATCAGCATCATGCTGACACCAATCACAAAGATAAGTGATTTTGTTAATTTCATTTCTTCTTCCTCCGAATGTCATGAACCAATAAAAAATGCCGGCCGTTATTTAAAAGCGGCCGACATCGGTTGTGCGATGTTGCGCAAACGGAAACCGTTAGTTGATATTTAGGCTTTTTATTTAACTTTCTTCTGAACTTTGTTTTGATTTAAACTTTTTTGGGGGCAAAAATAGCTCTAAATAGACTGTTCCCGTTTGGTTTTCTATTTCGCTGTTAAGGCCTGACGCTTTCGCCAGCTAATTAGATACAGCCGAACAACCAACCTGCCTGAATGATACTCTCACTCTTGCTACTAGGGCAATGATTGAGTTTGTCCATGAAACTTTGCCTCTTTATTGGTTGATTTGCAAAAATGTTGGACAACTGCCTTTTATGCTGGAAATTCGGGTTTTTGCTCCACCCAATTACGACAGGGTAAAGTATGCAGCCTTGGGGTTGTTAAATGCCTTGGGTACTAAACACTTTTGGAGAAATATGAAATCACTTATTGAAAAAATAGAGACGGCTGGTACCTATGTTGGGGGCGGAATAATCAAGGTGGATTCGTTTTTAAATCATCAAATTGACTCTCTATTGATGGCAGGAATCGGCCGAGAATTTGCTACCTTTTTTGAAAAAAGCGATGCAACCTTGATTTTAACAGCCGAATCGTCCGGTATTCCACCCGCATTAATGACAGGGGCGGCTTTAGGAATACCGGTTGTTTATGCACGCAAGAAGGAGCCGCTGACGATGTCACAAAACGTATATTCTGCTCAAGCTCCCAGTCGGACGAAAGGAAATATGACCAGGCTAATTGTGTCTCCCGACTATCTACCGGCCGATGGCCGTGTGCTGTTGATTGATGATTTTTTGGCAACCGGCTTAACTGCTGTTGCCATGCTTGATATTATCAAGCAATCTGGCGCTGAGCTGGTTGGGGTAGGCTGTGTGGTTGAAAAGACATTCGAGGATGGCCGGAAATTGATCAGCAAACATTTCTCCGGTCCTGTGCATTCTCTCGCAAAAATCAGCCTTAAAGGGGACGATATTGAGGTAACTGCATAATTCCCTCGAGCGAATTAGGGAGATTTGTCCTGTTTTTGCTGCTTTAAATTAACAATTCACACTTTTTAAACTGTCTTTTATTTATAATTGAATGACCCTTTAATCCGTTTCTTAATCGAGTTGCTAGACCCTTAAAGGCTACCAATCATTAGAAAAGTTTGCGCAACCGAGAAAGGCGATAAAGAGAGGCACGAAAAGAGGAATTCAAATTGACCTATGGACAACACTGCAAAATTATTTATGAATATTAGAAATGCTAGCGAAATTGAAGTTCAAGAAATTATTTACACACTCCGATCTGAGCATATGCGCTGGGAAGATATCGATCCTGATCGGTCGAGATTTTACGTTGCGGCCGATGATGATGGGAATGTGATGGGGTTTGTGCGATATGAGTCTGGCATTTTGAATGCACTACTGGCTTCACTTTTTGTCTACACAGAATATCTAGATCAGGGAATTGAAGAAAACTTGGTTGCCCATATCGAAGATGTGGCTCGCTCGAACTTTAGACGGCAGCTCGTTTTATTTAGCTCAACGGCCGGAGACTTTTTCGCTGGCATGGGGTTTGATGAAGTGCCACTTGGTGAAGCGATGCGTCTAATCCGTGAAACACCGCAGGGGCGTTGGCTCGAAGGAAATTCTCAGCAGCTTTCAACTGAAATCGCTTGGATCAAAAATATGTAAGAGCAGTATCTATTCTAAATGCGTTTAGAATAGAGGGTGGGTCTACTGCTAAAATTCGAAGGTTTGAGGAAACCTGAGCGTTTAAGTCATCAATATTAAGGTAGTAACAACTTATGGATCAGGAAAATATGATGGAGTCATTTTCACCCATCCAATTAGCAACTGATAGCGGTACGGCCGCTGTATTGTGCCACGGTGCACATGTGACAGAATATGTTCCAGCCGGACAGCGGCCGGTATTGTGGACCAGCGCGATGGCTTTGTTTGAGCCAAATAAAGCCATCCGTGGTGGAATTCCTGTCATTTGGCCATGGTTTGGGAGCCATGCTTCCGATGCATCAAAAGCTTCGCACGGGGTTGCCCGTACGACTGCATGGCAGCCCGTTGATCTTGAGCCAGAAGAGATTGTTGCTGACACTGTTCAATCAAAATTTGAGCTATTGCCAGGTGTGAATTCGCACCCTGATGTCGATGGTAAATTTGAAACAACTTTGCTTGTAACACTGGGGGAAGCACTTACCGTTTCATTGACAACAATGAACTCGGGTGAGTGGCCATTCAGCTACTCAGTCGCACTTCACTCCTACTTTGCAGTTGGCGATGTGCGCCAGATTAAGCTGACCGGTTTAGATCGCCGGGCCTATATCGATCAGCTAGATGACAATCAACGTAAAATTCAGTTTGGATCTATCACAATAGATCAAGAGGTTGATCGTATTTATGTCGATACGCCTGACACTGTTGAGATTCATGACCCTGTTTGGGGGCGGGTAATCGAAGTGGCTAAAGAGGGTAGTTTGTCAACGGTTGTTTGGAATCCATGGATTGATAAAGCCGCTCGCATGGCCGATTTTGGTGACGAGGAGTATCTGAAGATGGTGTGCGTAGAAACATGCAATGCGGCCGATGATAGCCAAACCCTACTGCCAGGTGAGTCACAGACTTTAACCACAAAAATTAGATCACGACTGATTTAAGCTTTTGAATTTGCGTTTCCCCACTGCACTTTTTCACTCTTTGCCATTTCTAGGCGCAATATTTTTAGCCGCTTGTTCTGGACCGACTTTGCCAACAGCTCGACCACCGCTTGATCCAGCCGTTTATGAAAACAAACTGCATGGTGCTTGGCAGGCAACTATGGTTGCGAACCATACCGGACTTGTGCATGAAGGGATTTATTTAGCGGAGCCATCTTCGGCCGATTCAATTGAGCTGGTTTTGCTGGATGAATGGTCAACCGATGACGATACAACGATCGAGTGGGTCTACTTGCATCTACTTGAAACCCACGGCCTTGAACCCACTTATGAGCAAATTCGGGATGAATGGGTTGCGCATTTAAATCATGATATTTGGGTGTCAGCCCGTAGAGCACGTGACTTGATGGATGAGGGGGTTGTGCCTCCTGATACGAGCGATCCTGAGCTTAACCCGTTAGGTGTCTGGTCAATCGGGGCCCAGTTACAAACAGAACTTTTTGGCATGTTGGCACCCGGTTTGCCAAATGTGGCAATGAATAATGCGCGTAAATTTGCTCGTGTTACCAACAGCGGCTTGGCCGTTGAGGCCAGTGCGTTTTATGTGCACCTGTATGCAGAAGCGTTTTACGAAGACGATGTTGTTGTACTGATTGATGGAGCGCAGGCAGCTTTTACGGCCGACAGCGAGATTTATCAGATTGTGGCCCAAGTGAAGGCTTGGCACGTGGAATCTGAGAATGATTGGCGGCCGGTGCGTGAGCAAATTCGTGTAGCATATGATCTTGACCCTGACTGGACCGCATCCAAAGTAAACTTTGCAAGCACAATTATGGCTCTGCTTTATGGCAAAGGCGATATGATGCAAACCGTTACGATTGCAGCTTTAGCTGGATGGGATGCTGATAATAATATGACAACGGCGGCCGGGCTTTTGGGCATTATTTCTGGCTTTGATAATCTGCCGCTTGAGATTCAAACCTCAACCGATATCTATTTTAATGAGGATGGGACTGGTGATTTGCCGGAATATGATTCGGTCCGAAATATAGCTCGCAGGACGGCGGTGTTGGGCTTAGAAACGGTTGATTTTTATACTGATTAACTATTTGGAGCATTTGAAGTGGAACTAACGTGCCAGAACTGCAATCAACAAATTCCTGAATATGATTACGATTGGAAGCGCCTGGCGGCCGAATGTGGCAACTGTGGCACGTGGACCGTATTTAGTTCGACACCCCGTCAATATGATCGGGTTGAGCCTGACCCCCACATGCTGGTTTTTCAGGATTATACCGAGGCTGACTACATTGAATTTGCCCAATCTTTAGAGATTCAACGCAGTGATGACGTTATCGTTATCACTCAGCATCCCAGAAAGAAAGTAATGACGAACCTCGTGAGCTCAATGAGTGCCGCTGCGGCACTGGGACTAAGCTTGGGTTTTGTGTTCCTCTTTTTTGCATTGATTGAAGAATCGTTATCTTTGATTGTTCCGAATGTTGCGTTTGTTATAGGCCTGTTGGCTCTGATCTCGCCACTTAATCATTATTTGAATTCAAACGTGATAATGATAGATCAAGACAATGTCTATGTAAGCGCACGGCCGTATCCACGTCTGAACGGAACTGGGGCAAAAGAACGAATTTCGGGCTACAAACAGTTTTATGTGACACGTAAAAGTGGAGGGCGGCATAGCTATGGCTTGTTTGGCATTGATCTTGATAACAATCGCAAAGAAATAATAGTGGGCGATGAAAAGTTTGTTCTTTTGCTTGAGAGCGAGATCGAAAAATTTCTTAAAATCAAAGATCGGCCGGTGGGTGGCGGACTCAGCAATCCGTATCAACCAGATAGCTCGTAAGCCCTTAAATTTTGCACCTGTCAGACTGCGCATCATTCACTATAATAGTAATCCAAATACAATCCCCACCTCTACTCAGGCTTAATCGGTTTATTTAAAAAACGCCTATACATCAATTTATCTAAACCCTAAGGGTCTAAGCGGTGCCGAGTTACAAACAAGCGAAAACCAACGTTTAAAGTTCAAAAGGAGAGATCCATGTCCGAAAAAGAAATGACCGGAGAAGTCTACTACCCATCCCCTGCAATTGTTCAGGGGGCGCATGTGCCTGATTACGATGCGGTCCATGCAGAGGCAACGGCTGATTTACCCGGATTCTGGGGGAAAATCGCATCAGAAAATTTTGAGTGGTACAAACCTTGGCGCAAAGTTCTTGATGATTCAAATGCTCCTTTCTACAAGTGGTTTGTCGATGCGAAAGTTAATATCGTTCACAATGCATTGGATCGTCACATGCGGACCTCAACTCGCAATAAAGCGGCTTTGATCTTTGAAGGAGAGCAAGGGGATACACGCACCTATACCTACCAGCAGCTGAACCATGAAGTATGCAAATTTGCGAGCGTTATTCGATCGATGGGTGTGACAAAAGGAGACCGTGTCACGATTTACATGGGCCGTATCCCAGAGCTGATGATTGCGATGTTGGCTTGTGCCAAAGTAGGCGCAATGCACTCTGTTGTTTATGGTGGCTTCTCAACTGAAGCACTTTTGAGCCGGATTGATGATAGTGATTCGAAACTACTGATTACTTGTGATGGAGCTTGGCTGCGCGGCAAAATCATCAAGTTAAAAGATATCGCGAACGGCGCTGTTGACCGAGCTGGCACCATCCAAAATGTGATCTGTGTTAAACGGACAGGGCATGAGGTTGAAATGGTTTCCGGCCGTGACCACTGGTATCACGATCTAATGGCATTGCCGATTGCCGATCCTAAAGCTGAAACAGAAGTAATGGATGCAGAAGATCCATTGTTTATTCTGTATACATCTGGGACAACGGGTAAACCAAAGGCTATTTTGCACACACACGGTGGCTATATGGTCGGTTCTGCGACGACTTTGAAATGGGTGTTTGATATCAAGCCAGAGGATGTCTGGTGGTGTGCGGCCGACCCAGGTTGGATTACCGGTCATTCTTACATCGTCTATTCGCCACTCGTTAACGGGGCCACTAGCTTTATGTACGAAGGAGCACCAACTTTCCCTTATCCTGACCGCTGGTGGAAGATGGTCGAAAAATATGGGATCACGATTTTGTATACCGCGCCTACCGCAATCCGTGGCCTGATGCGATTTGGTGAGTCTTGGCCTAATCGGTACGATCTTTCCAGTCTGCGCTTGTTGGGTTCTGTTGGAGAACCGATTAATCCGGAAGCGTGGAAATGGTACCATCGCGTAATTGGGGCAGAGAAATGCCCGATTATGGATACGTGGTGGCAGACGGAAACGGGTAACTTCATGATTACGCCGTTGCCGAGTGTGCCGCTTAAACCAGGATCTGCAACGCGCGGTTTCCCTGGCGTTCAAATCGATGTAGTTGATGAAGATGGTGAGCCGGTTGCGGCAAATGAAGAAGGTTTCTTGGTGATCAAGTCACCGTGGCCGGCAATGATGCGCACGCTTTATGGGGACCCTGATCGATACGTTGATGTCTATTGGTCTCGCTACACAGAGCAGGGCTGGTATCTGCCTGGTGATAGTGCCAAGAAAGACGAAGATGGTTACATCTGGGTCATCGGCCGGATTGATGATGTCATCAAGGTGTCCGGCTATCGGTTAGGCACGGCCGAAATCGAGTCAGCTCTGGTGACGCATCCATCGGTTGCAGAAGCGGCCGTTATTGGTATCCCTGACGAAGTACGAGGCAGTATTATTAAGGCCTACTGTATTTTAAATGCTGGGGTTGACCCATCTGACAAATTACAGGAAGAGCTGAAAGCACATGTAGGCACAGAGATGGGGCCGATTGCGAAGCCAAGTATCGTTGAGCTGGTTGAAAGTTTGCCAAAAACACGCTCAGGTAAAATTATGCGCCGTGTATTACGCGCCCGTACGTTGGGTCAAGACGAAGGCGACTTGTCGACCATCGCTGACTAGAGTTTGAATTTAACTATCAAGGCCTGAAAGAGTTTATGTTCTTTCAGGTCTTTTTTTATGTATGCAAGCATTTGACGCAACCCGGCTAGATTGGCCGATGGATTGGTCGGCCGAATTCGGCCGAGGTGCTCCATTATTTTTAGAGATCGGTTTTGGGAATGCGGAATTCCTAATCGATTTGGCGAAGCGGAACCTTGAAGCGGATGTAGTCGGGGTAGAAATTTCGCTTCCTTCCATCCGTAAGGCTGAAAAGAAAACAGTTAGCAATCAGCTCACAAATCTGCGTGTGATTCATGGGGACACACGTCTGGCATTGTGGGGTGGAATGCCACTCGAAAAGCTGGATCGTGTCTATATCAACTTTCCCGATCCGTGGCATAAAGCGGCGCATCACGATCGCAAGCTGATTAACCCACAATTTTTGCACCTGCTGGCAACCCGTATGCGGCCGGGGGCGATGCTTGAAATCGCAACTGACGATGCTGGCTACCAAGAACATATCGAAGAGACGCTAGAGGCCACTACTTTTTTCAAAAGCCCAAGCGACCGCACGTTTGAAACAGATGATTTAGAACGAATGCGAACAAAGTATGAAATGAAGGCATTGGCTGTAGGCCGTGAATGTCATTATTATCATTGGGTTCGCAATAATGTTGCTGCTGAAAATATTTTTATCCACCCACAGGAGCTAGAGATGCCCCATATTATTATCGAAACACCACTATCACTTGACCAGATTGGGGAACGCTACACACATTATCAATCACATTCTGGAGATACACCGGTGCGCCATTTACACATGTATCGTTCTACAGAAATGAGCGGCTTAAAAGAGTATCGGCCAGCGCTGATGGTTGAAACGCATATTGCTGAGGATCCGATGCCACAGCGTGTGGCTTTGACGATTCAGCAGCGTCCGGACAGTCGTGTGATTATCGGGCTACATGAACTTGGCTTCCCCCGGCCGACCGGAGGGACACATTTAGCAGCCGCACACCTTGCTCGCTGGCTCATCGGTTTGGATGAACGTAATAAACTTGTGCACCACAATTTGTCTGTTGATCTTTAATTGGCCGTGTTGGGTTCGATAAGTTGGTTGAGGAAATGATAGGCGAAAATTGCAACCATAGATAAATAGTAGCCAAATCCGATAGTAGATAAGCCTTGATTGCCTAATCCGCCAGCGGTGAACAGCGTCAGAGCCGCAAAGAAGTAAAAAATACCGCTCCCGGCCGATAAACTCCAAAGCCACATACGTGCTTTTTTAAAGTTTAGGTTATTGGGGAATAGAGCCAATGTACTTGCGTAAAGGATAAGAAGGAGCGGGTAAATGGCTACAAATATGACTTGGCCATTGGTTGCTGAGGGGTGTTTGAATAATCCGAGTAAGGCTGAAATTAGATTGTGGCCCAAAAGTGCGTCACTGCCACTGCCGATATTTAGAAACGGTGTAAATAGCGACATCCAAATGACCATGCAGCAAATGTAACGAATGCTCCGTTTGTTTTTGAGCTGCTCTTTTAAGTAGTCGTGTTGAGGCAAAATTTCATTTGTGCTTAGCCTCATACTTTCACCCGCTAGACCTATGGCAAGCATACTTGGTGCTAGCTGGATTTTTTCATTTATTTCAAACTGCCCTCTTAAATCTGCCTTGCTAAGCTGGGCAAATTCATTGTCTTCTTTGTGGGTGAAGCGTAGATCGATAGAGTCTTTTAAAAGCGTGAGTTGATCTTCAACAGTTAAAAGCTTTGCTGACGGATGTGAATTTTTGTTCATGGGTTGTGTTTTAATTCGGCAAGGGGTGCCGAGTGCATAGTCCAGTAATATTCTGGGATAAATAATCCTATGAAGTTGATTACGAACCAATAGGATGAATGGGGTAGACTACGGGACCTTAGTCTAATTTTGAGGTTAATTTGGAAAAATTGAAATTTGAAGCGGAAATAATTGAAGGTCTTGAAGTGTGGGCTACGGCCGAACTTAAAAAAGCTGGTGCAAGGCTAGATGAGTATGACGATGAAAAATCGGCCGGAGTTTTGCGTTTTCGCTTTGGCAAAAGCCTAACTCGCTTGCAGCGACTGCGTGTAGTCAATCAGGTCTTTCAGATTCATCATTTTGATGTGCCACGGCCGAAAGCGCTTTTGGGCCAACAGCACTTTGATCGAATTAGTGAAATTTTGAATGATGTGGCTGACCGAATAGGCCGAAAAAATATCGGATCATTTCGGTTAGAAGCGGCCGGACGTGATTCAGTCGTATTTCAGCGTCTTATCTCTGAAATTGAGCGTATTCTAAAAATACCACACGAGCCTGAAGCTGGGGATCTCTTTTTGCGGGTAAAACCAGCTATTAAGAATCAGAAAAAAGGGTGGGAGTTGCTAGTTCGTGAAACGGTACGCCCGCTGTCAACTCGCCCATGGCGTGAGTTTAACTATCCAGGTGCATTAGCAGCTCCGGTTGCCGCTGTTATGCTCGACATGGCGGCTATTCACCCCGATGACAAAATTTTGAATGTGATGTGCGGCTCGGGGAGCTTGCTGGCGGAGAATGCGGATCATGCCGGGTTGATGACTGGTATTGATTTAAATAGGGAGGCTTTAATAGGGGCCAAAAAGAATTTAAAGGCTGCTGGGGCAATGGCAAGCTTATTTCCGGCCGATGCGACCCATTTGCCATTTACCGATGATTCTTTCGATGTACTGATGTCTGACTTGCCATGGGGGCAATTGATTGGAGAAGTCCAAGATGTGCAGGCGTTGTACCCACTGGTGCTAGAAGAGGCCTGGCGGGTGACAAAACCAGGCGGCCGATTTGTTGTTGTGACTCAGCTAAAGAAGATCATGTGGCAATCTGTGAAAAGCTCACGCTGGAATTTGGTTGAGCAAGTTTCTCTGAATATGGGGCGGGTCAATCCAGATATATTTTTACTTGAGTCTATCTCGCATAGTTAAGTGATTCTAGTGCCCATTTTATTTAATTAACTCCTCTTCGTCTGTACATAGCGAAAGGGTGCTAGTAAAGAATAGGAAATTAAAGAAAAAAATTGTCAATGCCAATGTTGTATATGTTAAGATTTTAACTTATGAATCGGCACCCTATTCAAGAATATCTGGAATTTTCTAAAGCGAAGCGGACTATTGACCGACTTTGGTTTTATGCAATCCCTGCACTACTGCTAATATTTTTTATCGGCTTTTTCTATTTGATTTGGAACCTACTTTACTTAACGGATCAATACGCACGTGAAATTGCCTTACGGGACGCCATCCGCTTTCAGAATGCGATTAACGAATTCCGAGACTATTACAGTACGGCCGTTGTTGCTAATTTGAGGGACTCTGACATTGAGTTTACCCACGACTACCACTACAAAGAGAATGCGATACCTTTGCCTGCAACACTAACACGTGAACTGGGTCAAAATATTTCAAAATCCAATGCGTCCTCAATGGCTTTTTATAGTGACTACCCTTTTCCCTGGCACGCAGGTGATGCGGTTGAGTCTGATCCATTTATGTTAGACGCCCTTACCTATTTACGGCAAAATCCAGACGAAGTCTATTATCGTTTTGAAAGTCGAAATGACAGTGATAACGAACAATCGGTGTTGCGATATGCATCACCAAGCATTATGGGTGAGAGCTGTGTTGCTTGCCATAATAACCACCCCGATTCACCAAGGTCTGATTGGGAAGTTGGAGATGTACGAGGAATTTTAGAAGTTTCTGTACCGATAACCTACGTCTCGATTTTCAATATCGATGCGCCCAGCTCACGTTTGATTCTATCTGGATTGATGCTGCTGGTTGGTGCGGCCGGTTTGTCGATTACAGGCTATCAATTACGTAGCTTCACGTTTAGAGCAATCGAAGATCGTGCAATTAAACTTGAAAACGAAATAGCTGAGAGAGAGCTGGCTGAAGCAAAATTGAATCTTGCAATTGAAGAAGCCCAAAATGCGAATATTGCAAAAAGCCGTTTCTTAGCAACAATGAGCCATGAACTTCGAACTCCTCTAAACGCAATTATCGGGTACAGCGAATTGCTAGAAGAGGATGCAAGTGATAATGGCGCGGTTGATCTTAAATGTGATTTGAATCGGATTAGCCGGTCCGGCCGCCATTTGCTGTCGATGATCAATGACATTCTCGATTTATCAAAGATCGAGGCTGGTAAAATGGATTTTGAGAAAGATCATATAGAAATCTTCAGAATTACTCAGTATATTGAAGACGTAACCCTCCTACTTTTTGATCAAAGCACGACCTCGTTCCAATTAAATATTGCTCCTGACGTTCAAACCATCTACACCGATGAAACGCGACTCCGGCAAATCCTATTTAATTTGCTAAGCAATGCTGCAAAATTTACAGAACAAGGTGTTGTAAAGCTTGATATCCAGCCGATTGTTTTTGAAAATGAAAATTATATAGAACTGAAAGTGGCCGATACAGGAATTGGGATGTCACAAAATGTGGTTAAAAGTATTTTTAATCCATTTGAACAGGGTGATTCAGGCACAAGCCGAAAATATGGTGGCACAGGCTTGGGATTGTCTATTACTCGCAGTCTGGTTCATTTACTAGATGGGGAAATTTCAGTAAAAACTTTAGAAGGTGGTGGATCGATGTTTGTCGTCCTTTTGCCGTGCAATGATCGGATCATAATCTGATTTGGTTTTTTGAACTGGCTGGGATTGTGGGGGCAAGCATCGCTTTGGGAGTTCGCTTATCGTTGATGGGTTATTAGAGCCAATATTGAAATAAATGATTGAGGGTGCCAAATATGCAATCAAATAGCTTTTCAGATCGTTAATTAAAGTAGGCTGCCTAACCAGGATGTAGCAGGATGTTTGTCGCTTTGAGCAATGCAAGAGCCATCCGCCTAAAATCAATGACTGAAAGTCACTATTGGAGATCAAAATGGCAAAAAAACCGCCTTCCGCCTATAAGAGTAAAACAGTGAAAAAAATTAGAACAACCCGGGATTGGGCTGTGATTGGAATCTACGTTGTTTTAGCATTGGCTCTCGTTATCCCCTTAGTTGCAAGCTTGTTTGGCTACTCTGGCTTAGCCGCTGGAGGGCATGGGGGCTACTAGATTATGAAACGATGTTGGGCAAACCTGCCCAACATCTGCTATGCAAACAGGTTTTCAGGGGCTATGTTGAGGGTGCAATCAAAAACGGGTTGAGTTTCGGTCAATTTCTGCTTCGGAGGCTGTTTTCAAGATAACTTTAGGAGTCTGGGAGAAAATACGTTCTATATTTGCTATAATCCCAGCTTATGGAAATTCTTGAGCGCATTCGCAGCTTCGACGTGCAGGACGAAGTCAGCCAAGCCGTTTATCAGCGGGGGGCTGATTATCACAAGCAACGGCTGGTTAAGCTGAAATCGACTTCAGAGACTCAGATTTCTTTAAACGTGATGGGGAGTGAGCTTTATACGGTTGATTTTACTCTGAAACGCAATCGATTCATTTATGACTGCGATTGTCCTGCTTACTACAATTGGGGAACGTGCAAGCATATTGTTGCGGCCGACCTTTTTGTCAAAAACAGCAGTCCTTCAATGTTTATCCCGGCCGCTGATCCCTCTGCTGAACCAAACTTCGACGATATTTTAGCCAATGGTCGAGTACAGCTGGGCTACTCTGACGATGCGCTTTATGCTGACGAAGATGCAAACGACGGCTGGATGCTCATCCTCTCTTTGCGTGAGCATTCATGGTCAGATTTTTACGAGCCGGTGTTTATGGCACTCAGCTTGGCCGATGCACCTCAGGGGTTTTCCCGCGCAAAAAAGAGCAGCTTGCCCGGCCGTATCTTTGATTATTTGGCAGAAGAGCCTAACCGTGACACGTTGTTATTACCGCTGTCAAAACAGCTTAATCCATCCGCTTGTACCAACGCTCCATGGCCACTCATTCACTCCTTATTGCGTGAGTTGAAAGACCAGCGCAAAGGATATGTTTCCGGCCGTGAGATGGAAAATTTGTTTGCGCACGGTGTGCCTGTGTTCATTGGCGATGAGTTTAACCCGACTGGGAAGCCTCTGTTTTGGGACCAAGACGAGCCTGAGATCGATTTTTTAATCGCCAAGCGGGAAAGTGGCGTGCAATTTTCTCCCTCAATCAGGGGCTACAAATTGGGCCAACAGGATGGCTGGGGAAGTGGAAAACGCTTTGACCCCAATCGGAATTGGATTTTAGTCGATGACCAGATCGTTCGGTTCCATCGCAGGCTATCGGCCGAACAGGTGGCGGTGCTTGATGAAGTGGCCCGTGTGCATTATCAGCCACATGAGGAAACTATTTTTTTCGATGAATACTTCGAGGGCTTGCTGCCCCACATCAACTTAAAAGGAGACCGCCTAAGCGAAGTTGATGTTGACCCTGAGTATCCCATCCTACAATTTTCAAGCATAGAAGAGCCACAGGAAGAAACAGGCGAAGTTCTAATCTACCTACAGGCAGGTTTTGGTTACGGCCCTTTCGCTATCGACTGGCTAGACAAGCTCCAGTTTCACTTTTGGCGCATGTCTGATTATGACCCAACTACCAGCGTTGAGTTGCTTCGCATTCAGCGTAATATCCCGGCCGAGACTGATTTTCTTAAAGGATTTACCCACCAAAAATATGGGTTAAGCAAAATGAAAAAGATGGGGGCTGGCTTTTACAAGCTTAAACGGGGTATGACTTCAGCCCAATTTTTGATTGAGATGGTGCCTAAATTAGCGGCCGATGGGTATCCGCTTTTTGGTGAAGCGACTTTGCAACACAATCGGGTGAGCCGAGAACGACCTGAACTGGCAATCGATGTTGTGTCGTACACCGACTGGTTTGATCTCAAACCTCTGATTCAGTTTGGGGAGATACCTGTGGCTTTGGAGCAGGTCAAGCTAGCAGTTAAAAACCGCCAGCCGTATGTTGTTTTAGACGATGGTGCGGTCGGCCGACTGCCTGAAGAGTGGTTTGATCAGCTCCGGCCGATGTTTGGCTTGGGTGAACAAGATGGTGACAGCTTTCGTTTTGGAGAGCAACAGGTTTTGCTCATCGACAAGCTGCTCGAATTTGCAGACGTAGGGACTCCTGATGACCACTTTAGCGAACGACTGGCTCAGCTACAAAACTTTGAAGGGATTGCGGAGATTCCCCTCTCTTGGGCGTTTACTGGTGAATTACGGCCGTACCAGTTGGCCGGATTTAATTGGCTCCATTTCCTGCGTGACTATGGTTACTGCGGCATTTTGGCCGATGATATGGGGTTAGGAAAAACGGTTCAAGTCTTGGCATTTTTACAGTCTTGCAAAGATTTAGAGGATGACCAAAAACCGGCCGATTTGATCATCATGCCTCGGTCGTTGTTATTTAACTGGCAGCGGGAAGCGGAACGATTCACGCCGAACTTAAAAACCCTCGTTTACTACGGCAATAAGCGCACGGCTGACATCGAGTTTTTCAATGATTACGATCTGATCTTTACCACTTACGGGACAATTTACCGGGACATTGAGCTGTTGCAAGAGGTTGATTTTAATACGATTGTGCTCGATGAGTCGCAGGCGATTAAAAACCCATC
>JBGCDP010000174.1:0-20406 GCA_045105475.1 Anaerolineae bacterium | reverse complement strand
TTGACGTAATATGTCGGTGGCAGAAATAAATGTCGCCCCAGGTAATAATTTATGTAGCCCGCTGATTGTTTCTCCTAAGGCTTTATCCCCGATTGCAATCCTTGGATTTGCGGGTAGATCAAAGCTGTCGAGAATGTTTTTTAGAAAGACTTGTGGATCATCAAAGTCTCCTAAGACGCGTAAATCGATCCCTTTTACCCGTTCGAGGCCTCCAAATTCGGCCGACATTCTGGGCAACGCCAGCACCGGTGCATGAGCCGGAGTCAACCATGCCCCTTCGAGCCAATCACCGGGATGAATGACAGCACCATAATTGGGAATATCACGGGGCACCGTTGTTAGGTACTGCAAATCGGCCGATATCGGGAAGAAAGCGAGGTCTGCTTCTCCATCTAACAATGTTTGAAACTGTGGTAAGCGTTCTTGAAATTCCATTAACATCCTCTCAATTTAGTCTTTTTTTCTTGCTGGTCCTAAGATCGATTATATACTTTTTACACTACTTAGCGCGCTTTAGCGATAAGAAGTTAAGGGACGGTAATTTATTTCTAACGTCGAGGAAGACGCTAGTTTGCATGTTTAAAAATGGTTGATCAATCATTTTTAAAATGGCGTTTCTAGCTGAATCTCATAGTCGCCAATCATAAATTATGATAATCGATTAGATCGAAATAAAACTTGATCTCAACACCCAAGATTTTTACTTCCTTAACAAACATAGCTTAGGACCACCTAAAAGGAGAACGAATGAAGAAGCTATCAAACAAACGCCAAGCGATTTTGGCACTACTATTTATTTTGCTGTTTGCTTTTACAGCAGCTTGCGGGGGTGCACCAGAGGCGCCTCCTGCGGAAGAGGCTCCAGCGGTAGTCGAAGAAGAAGCCGAAGAGGAAATGGCTGAAGAAGAGGCTCCTGCAGAAGAAGTCGAAGAAGAGATGGCTGAAGAGGAAATGGCCGAAGAAGAGGCTCCTGCAGAGGAAGCTGAAGAAGAAATGGTTGAAGAGGAAATGGCTGAGGAAGAGATGGAAGAGAGAGTCCTCGTTATTGGACACTCTGAAGTCACCGAATCATATGACCTTGCACATGCCTTTAACCCAACCAGCGGTATCGTGCATCGGGCAACCTATGACACTCTCGTTACTTTCCCAGATGGAGATGCAAGCTCAATTGAACCGAACCTAGCTGCTTCTTGGACCACTTCAGATGATGGTTTGGCGTATACGTTTACGCTGCGCGATGATGTCACATTTTCGAATGGTGACCCGTTAACGGCCGATGATGTCGCCTTTTCAATTACGCGGCTCATCAATGTAAAAAGCAACCCATCTTTCTTGGCCGATCCGATCACATCAGTTGAAGCAATGGATGAGCAAACGGTTGTAATTACGCTCGTTGAACCTCGCCCATCATTTTTAGCCGAGCTGGTTAATTCAGCTTTCTCAGTTGGAAATGACAGTGAAGTGATGGACGCAGGTGGTACCAATGCTGAAGATGCGGCCACGGCCGATGGCGCTCAAGATTTTCTTGATCAAAATTCAGTTGGGACCGGACCTTATATTTTAACCGAATGGACCCCGCAAGAAGAGACAGTCCTCATGCGTAACCCAAACTACTGGGGCGACGCACCTTACTTTGATCGCATCATCATCGTCAACATTCCAGAATCAGCGACCCAACAGGTTGCACTTGAATCTGGCGATATCGATCTTGCTACCGATCTTGCTCCTGACCAAGTAAATGGCTTAGAGAGTAATCCTGCGCTTACCGTTTTCCGTGGACAGGATCGCTGGACCCACTTTTTGCTCATGAATCGTGATGCTGAAATTGGTGGCCCTGTGGCTGATCCTAAAGTTGCTTCGGCCATTCGTTATGCACTTGATTATCAAGGATATACCGATCTTTGGACCGGCAGCGTTACACCTGGAACCAACATGTGGGTTGGCATCGCTGGTGCTTATGGTCCTGACCAAGCACTTTCGCGTGACCTCGATAAAGCTCGTGAGTTACTGGCGGAAGCAGGCTACGCAGATGGCTTTGAGATTGAATTAAGCTATCCTGACTTTACGTTTGGTGGGATTAATTTGAGCACCAATGCTCAGAAAATACAGGCTGACTTAGCTGAAGTTGGGATCGTTGTGACCCTCCGGCCGGGTGAAGTTCAAGTATCACTTGAAGAGTATCGCAACGGCCAGCAAGGGCTTGCTTATTGGTTCTGGGGACCAGACATTCTTGACCCAGTTGACTTCTTGTCATTCTTACCTGGCGGTAAAGTGGCTGGTGAACGAACCAATTGGACCGAAGATATGATCGATGCGGATACGCTAGCACTCATCGCTCAAGCTGGCTCTGAAACAGATCCGGCCGTACGTGCAGACGTGTTTGATCAACTCCAAGCATACTCTCAAGAGAATGGTGCATATGCGCCGTTTAATGTCCCCGCAATTCAAACCGCATTCCGCGCTGACATTCAAGGATACGTTTGGCATCCAGAATGGGGTGTCGATATAGCTGCACTATCTCGCTCAGAGTAATTGGCATTCGCCGTCCCATCTCTCCCATTTGGCCTTGGTATTCCCCGCGGCCGGGTGAGAAATTTGCAGTAAGTTGAGTGCAGTTTTAGAGCTGTATTCGGATGCCATAGCCCTTGTGATTCTACTCGCAGGGGCTATGGCAATTTATCGGTTTAACTGGCTGGTTCGCGTATCTCACAAAATTGCCTCGCCCCGTCATGGATCAGCCTTATGCATGTATATCGCTATGAACAATCGCTTTAACTTATGAGTTTGCAAAGATATATTTTTCGTCGCATCCTCTTTGCGATTCCCCTGATTTTGGGGATCACCGTGGTCTCATTTCTGATCGCCAACACAGTTCCGGCCGACCCGATTAATGCCAACCTGCCCCAAAATGCCTTAAATGACCCAGAACTTGTGGCTGCATTTCGTGAACGTTGGGGGCTTGATAAATCTCCCGTCGAACAATACTTCACTTATTTAGGCAATTTGCTTCAAGGGGATTTAGGGGTGTCGATCAAGACAAAGAATCCGATTTTAGAAGATATCCGTCAGTTTTTGCCCGCCACAATTGAATTGGCTACTTACTCAATTGTGCTCGGCTTAGTTATGGGAATTAGCTTCGGCGTTGCATCGGCCGTCTGGCGCAACAGCATAATCGACTACTTTGTCCGAATCTTCGCCTTAATCGGTGTAAGCTTTCCCGTCTTCTTGCTTGCTCTCATCGGGCTCACTGTATTCCATGCCCAACTTGGATGGGTTGCTGGCCCCGGCCGATTGAGCTTCCTAATGGATGATCCCGTTAAAGTGACCGGCTGGTTTACCATCGATAGCTTAATTGCTGGTGAGTGGGAGATCTTTCGAGATGCGGTATCTCATCTGATTTTGCCCAGCATCGTGCTTGGGAGCTTTGTATCAGGCATCATCGCCCGCATTACCCGCTCCAGCCTGCTCGAAGAGCTCAATGCTGATTACATTCGCACCGCCCGCTCAAAGGGGCTTCGCGAGCAGATTGTTGTGCTCAAACATGCGCTGTCTAATGCACTCATTCCGGTTGTTACCATTATCGGTTTGCTCTATGGCAATCTGTTGGCAGGGGCTGTATTAACTGAATCGATTTTTGCCTGGCCAGGGCTCGGCCGCTATGTCTTCCGTGCTTCTACGTCTCAAGATTTTCCTGCGATTATGGGGGTGAGTATGCTGATTGCGCTTATCTATGTCGTGGTTAATTTTCTTGTCGATATTCTTTACTACTTTTTAGATCCACGTATTCGCCTGAAATAAAAATTTATGAGCAATGTCGCTAAACTAGAAATCGATCCGCAGCAGGATCGGCCGCTTAATAAAACTCGGTCCCAATCGCAAAATGTATTGCGCAACTTGCGCAAATATCCGGCCGTTGCTTTTGGTACGGTCGTGGTTATCAGCTGGATTCTGCTGGCTGTATTTGCCCCGACGCTCGCTACCCATGAACCGTTGTCTCAAGCCGTCTCAGACAGACTGCAAGCTCCCAGCTCTGCCCATTTTATGGGAACCGATGAGTTAGGGCGGGATATTTTTAGTCGGGTGCTGTACGGCGGCCGAATCACGCTTCCGGCCGCATTTGCTGTGATTATTATCGACAGCATTATCGGCACCTTGATAGGAGCAATTGCTGGCTACTTGGGTGGTCTGTGGGACGAGATTTTGATGCGGATTACGGAACTTTATCTTGCGTTTCCTACCATTATTTTGGCGATGGCGATCACGGCCGCGCTTGGACCTAGCATGCGGAACGCCGTGTTGGCCCTCATTGTGGTGCGGTGGCCCAGCTATGCCCGCCTCACTCGGGGCCTGATTCTTGAAGCGAAAAACGATGACTATGTTAAAGCCGCCCGCAGTTTAGGTGCGAGTCATTCCTATATCTTAGTCAAGACCTTGCTCCCCAATACGATTGCCCCAGCGCTCGTTTATGCGTCGCTCGATATCGGCAACGTCATTTTGCTGTTTGCTGGATTGAGCTTCTTGGGATTGGGTCCAGAGCCTTCCTCACCTGAATGGGGACGGATGGTTTCAATTGGTATCGACTTTTTTGACCAAACCTGGATGTGGCTTTTCCCTGGGCTAGCAATTGCAAGCTTAGTAATGGCGTTTAACTTTATTGGTGATGGTTTACGGGATCTACTTGACCCACGCACCCGTTAGTTAAGCTTGTACCGTCAAGCATTGCTTAGACTTTCCCACTAATACAAATAAAAAAGGCCTTACGCCCCCTGAGTTTCTCAAAGGATGCGTAAGGCCTTTTTATTTGAAAAGACTATTCGCTACATGGAGTTTCTTGCCATGTGGAGATGCTCATGCCGCTATTTGTAGCCGCATCTTCAAACGTATACGTACACTGATAAGCTGGCACGTCACGACTGATCGGGATTGAACTGCCTATTGTGACTGTCCAATAGTGCGTATATTGCGTACCGGGCAGATTCATGTAGGCGGGGCCAAATTGATCTCGCTCTGTGTCTAACAGCAATCCATTATGTACGGCGCTCGTTTTCCAGAACCCTTCCATCATCGATGTGACGCTGTTAAAGCCCCAGCCGACAATTTCAGTTCCACGACTGCCTGCATAACAAGACTCTGCAATGCGTTGAGCGGCAGATGAACCATCGGTACCCTGATGAGGATCGCCGCCAGAATTAAGATCAAGGCTGGCCATATTCATCGCGTGACGCCGGGCCGCTTGTACCAGTTGGTCGTTGACTGTATAAGCGGGTAGTGAATTGCTGCCCCGATAGCTATTAATTTCGCTAACAAGCTCAGCTTCAACCGTCGCGTCGTTGGCGTCGATCATCGGATCGGGCAAAGGGGTGCAACTGTTTGTTGTGGCAACCGGTGTCACTGTTGGCTCAAGCGTGGGGGTTGGTGGTGGGGCTGATTCGTTTAGTACAACCGGCATCCAGCCTAGCGGGGTCAGTACCGGGGTGCGTGTGGGCAATGTTTCACCTCCCGGAGTTGTGGTTAACTGGCTGATCCCTTCTTGGCTATTTGCAAATAGCACGGCCGGGATAATGACAAACATGAGTCCAGCCAAAAGAATTGACAGCAAAATGCTTTGGTTTCGTTTTAAATTTAAAGGGGACATATTAGTCTCTCCATATCGGCCGGGTCAGACAGGTGGCACCACCTTCCGCCTTCAGAGAAATTTCCTTGCCGACATATGTTACTACCTCACATCCAATATCCATCAAATTTTTTCTTGTTTTCGGATTTCCGTCAAGCATCAGGCATTGCCCCGGCCCCATGGCCAGCACGTTTGGCCCCATCGTCCAAAATTCATCTTTTGGCACCTGGGCAAACTTAAAGCCACGCGCTTTTAGATCTTGCCAAAATGGCACTGGCATCAGCTCTTCATAAACGACCGCTTTGTCATGGTCGACAATGCTGATAAACGACATGAGATGCAGGCAAGCTTCTGGGCCGGTGAAATAGGGCAGATGAACGGGAACGACGTTGACATTTGGCAACGCTTCTTGCAGCTGGCGCATCCCCTCCGCATTGGTGCGGAAGCCTAAGCCGACTGCCAAAGTTTCCTCGTCTACCCATAAAAGATCACCCCCTTCAGCTCGAGCCTCACCTGTTAGTCGATAGTGAATCGGCACGCCCGCTTTTTCCAGTGCTTTGCCCAAGGCTTCTTCCTCGCCCACACGCAACGGTTTACCCATACTCAATAAGATTGCTCCATCGTTTGAAACAATGACCGGATCGTGCGTAAAAATCGAGTCGGAATGGTCCGGCAAGAATTCTTCATGATAGACAACCTCTGATCCAAAATCGGTCAAAATTTTGACAAGAGCCGAGTGCTCAGCCAATGCGCCTTCCATATCAGGCTGGCTGGTGTAATGCCATTTTTTAGGGTCAGCATTGCCAAATGTTTCGGTGGGCGTGCGTACCGCCACCCGTTTTAGGGTGCCAACCATGCTTTGTGAACCGTAATTCATAACTTTAAATTTCCTCTTTTTTAATGATCAGTTTTTAGATGGTGTAATGACAGGCTAAGAGCTGACAGCTCATGGCTAAAAGCTACTTATCCACAACAGTTTTTATATTTTTTACCGCTACCACAGGTGCAAGGGTCATTTCGGCCGACTTTTCCCTTTGCCAACAGTTTTTTAGCTTCAGCCTGTTTGGCTTGAGTCACCAAGTCTTGGGCATGGTCAGGCGGCTCTGGAACCGGATTGTTGATCAAACTTGAAAGCATCTGCTCAAATGCTTGGTTTGACTCATACTTTTTAAAAATGTCGAACGGCTCCGGCTGTTTGGGCTTTTTCTTGCCGGAGTAGAAATTTTCGTACCGGTCCCGCGTAATGACGGCCGAATCTGTCACCCCTTGGCGGATCATGGCAACAATTTGTTTATGGCTCTCTTTGTCTTGCAGTTTGGCTAAGGCGATTGCGACATCTCCCCATATTTCATCACGTGGTGCAGAAACGCCACCATTGGCATTGAGCGGTGGGAGCGTGGCGCGCAGTCCGGCCTTAATTTGGCCCGCCGTTTCGGGATGTAGCAAAGCGATATCGGTTAAGGCGGTAAGCACAATCGCTTTGCCATTGTGCCATTTACCCAAGGTTTTCATTTGAACAATCGCATCGAAAACGGGAATCACCATCGGCCCAAAATGAGCCAGCTCACGGTCTAAACCTTCGGCCGTGACATCATCGCCCCACACTTGGCGCAAATGCTCCCCGATAATTGGAATCGCTTCGGTCGCCTGCATTTCGATTAAAAGACGGCCGGTGAGGATGCCGACTTGACGATGAGGATCATCAATCGCTTTTTCATTCAGATTTTCTGAAAGCACTTGGCGAAACATATTCAGGAGAACAGGCTTAGATCTTGCTTTAGCGTGTAGGATCGCTTTAAGCAGCTGAGGGTCTGGAGCACGCCCAGCTTGTTGTAGAGCAGCGACCAATTCTTGACTATCGAGTGTTGTGTAATCCATAGGAAACCGTGAGTGTGGATAATTTAATCGGTTGATGCAAACCGCCAAATTTTGCATGCGGCGTTTGAATACTGACTTAATTTTACTCGATTTTGGTTTTAGCAGGATATTCTGTAGATTGTGCTGTCCGAAAACACCCCCCGAAGTGGATATGCATGCCTCTACGGTCGCACAGTGTGCCTCCGAACAGCTTTTTTAGACTAATCTACTAACGTTTCAGAATTTCTCTCAATAAGCCGGTATCGCAGTCCCATTACAAAGCTTTAACGAATTAGAGGATTATTCCGTCTGGGTTTCCGATTTCTGCAATAAATTCAGATTTAAATTCATCGTCGGCCACTACAGTGCGGACCCACTCGTAATAAACGCTTTTAATATCGGTGATGAGAACCCCAGCTTGAGCCATGCGTCTGAGTCCATTTTCGTGCCCCATTCCAGGTGAGCCACAGCCATCGGCTAGAACTGCCACATGAAAACGATAGCTGAGCAAACCCACGGCCGATTGTGCCACGCACACGTCCGTTTCAAACCCGGCCATGATGACATGATTTTTACCCGTTTGATTGACCGATTTGAGGATCGACTGTTCGGCCGATAAGCCGAAAACCATTTTGTTGTGAACAATCTGGTCATTTGGCAGTTTCGCCTTGATCGACTTGATTAGCCCGCCGTTTGAGCCGATATCTTCCCCCATGGTGATGACCGGAATATTCAGGCGGGTTGCAACGTCGACGATCCAGCCGATACGGTTCAGGAGCGGCTCGCGCTCGGCCGGGGGCAGCTTGTCAGCGAAAACCGCCTGAACATCGACGAGGACCAGGACAGAATCAGTCGACTCGATTAGAGTTGTTTTAAGCAGATTGCTTTGAGTCATAGAGTTCGAGGTGGCAGGCCGTTAAGCGTTGTCTGCTGTAAGGGGTGGCACGAGCGGAACCACCTGAGCTTGGCTCGCTTTAACCAAATCTTGTGGGGTGATGATAATCTCCTCACCCCACTGCCCTGCACCGACACCGAGCAGTTCCTCATCCATTAGCGTTGCTTCGATAAAGGATCGAAATCCTTCCGGTTGCCAGTGGAAAGGTGGAATAGAGCCAACTGCGTAGCCGGTTGTTTCTAGTACGTCTTCAGGATGAGCCATTTTGATGTTTTTAGAGCCTAATGCCTTTTTAAGCAAGCCTGATTTGGCTGACTTGTCACCTGGAAGCATAACGAGGCATTTTTCCCCTGTTTTTGTTTGAAAGATCAGTGTTTTGACCATTTGGAACTCGCGAAAGCCAAGTTCTCGGGCGACGCTGGCGGCCCCTTTTTCTATCGTGGTCGGAAATGACTCTCGTTTGTAGGGGATGCCTAGCTGCTCTAAGTGGGTATGGGCTGGAAGATTCATGGATATTTGTTCAACTAACTAATAGGTGACACGCTGAAGCGTATTGTCTCCGATTTTCACACTCACGGCCGTGCCGTCTTTGCCTAGCTCAAATGTAACTCGTTCACCGACTGCGGCACTTCCGTTTTTGCCTTTCATGATAAAGCTATTGTCACCTTGTGGTACAAGTTCAAATGCGGCCGGTTTTGGGTTGAAAAACGTCGGGTTAATGAGCTGTAGTTTGCCATCTAAAAACATTACGTGGGAATCGCCCCAAGAGATACGGTAGGTGCCTTCTAAGGCGGCCCAACTTTCATCGGCCGACTTGCCGCTTTCACCTGCAACCGCTTTTTTAATGGCAGGTGCCATCCATTCAAAGATGCGATTTGTCATGTCGACTGAATTAGCATCTAACGAATTGGATAATACGGTGACCCCTATCTTTTCTTTTGCGCTGATTCTCGTATTGGTTAAATAACCAGGATATCCGCCTGAATGACCAACTAAGTCACGATTTTTTAGATGGGATATGCCAAAGCCTAACCCCCATCCGCTCTGCCAGTCCGGTTGTACCCAATGCGGCCGCTGCATTTCGCGCAGCGTGTTGGCATTCAGAACCTCGTGATCGTAGCCAGCCAAAAGCCGGAATTGCCACATCATAAATTTGGCCAAGTCCATCGCAGAGGATGACATCCCGGTCGCTGAGGCGAGCCCTTGTGCATCGACAAACGGGAATACCTCACGCGTGCCATCTGGCATCCGGCGGCCGTAGCCGGTTACTAATCTACTTTCATGCGATTCTGGAAAATCGACGCTGGTGCTGGTCAGCTCAAGCGGATCAAGAATGTTTTGCTGCACATAGGTATTAAACGTTTGCCCTGAAATCGCTTCAACAATTTCGCCCGCCAAGCCCCAAGCTAGGTTCGAATATTTCCAACGTTTTGCCGCTGGGTATGACTTGGTTAATTCTCCAACACGTTCCCGCACCGTTTGCTGAGATGGGAACTCAAGATCGATCCAGTAGCCAGAACCGGCTTCACGGGGCAATCCGGCCGTGTGTGTTAGCAAGTGCTCAATCGTAATTGCTGGAGCTTTTGGCTCGCCATCTTGAATTGAAAACCACGGCAAATGTTTGGTAATCGGGTCGTCGAGCCGCAGTTTGCCCGCATCACGCAGCTGCATGAGCGAGATCGCGGTGAACAGTTTTGAGTGGGATGCAATGCGATAAATTGAGTCGGCCGTGGCCGCTTGCCCAGTCTCGATTGTTCCCATGCCAAACCCATTGGCATAAATTAGCTCTTGGTCGTAAACAATTGCAACTGAAATAGCGGGTTGGCTGGTGTAAGCCATATGGGCTTTTAGCCAAATATCGATGAGGCTAATATTTGTGGCGACATCGGGGTGTTCATTAAGATTTTTTGATGTAAGTGATGTATTACTCATGTTGTTTCTCCCAGAAAATAAATAAGCCCCAATAGTTTTAAACCATTGGGGCTTGGGTAGTTATAGAAAGTCCTTGATATCGTGTCGGCTGCCATTTTCTTGGCCTGACGCCAAAATATTTTTAATTGCTTGAGCCACCTCTTCTGGCTGGCGCAAGGCACCTTGTTCTTTAAAGCCGATAAAGTTGCTTACGCCGGGGAAATGCTCGGCCGAAACTGAGCGGATATCGGCCTGCATACCGGTATCGATAATGCCAGGGCCGATGTTTAGCGTGGTGATCGGATAGGTTTGCTCATTCTGTTCGACCGCTAGGGTCCGAACAAAGTTCTCGATTCCCGCTTTTGCACCGCAGTAGAGCGACCAGCCATAAATCCCTCTTAGGGCTGCACCTGATGAAATATTGACGATTGTTTTTGGGCAGGCAACATCTTGGAAGGCATCGATAAAGTGGCGCATGAGCAAAATGGCGCTGGTAAAGTTGACGTTGATGTTAACCAAGATCTCATCAAGTGGTTTGTTAGACACGATGCCAACTGGATTGATCATACCGGCATTGTTGAAAAATAGAATTTCTTCAAGCGAGTCATCGACTAAACCTGCAAACAGCTCAGGAATAATATCTCCTAATGTTTCTGGCTTGCTAAGGTCGACCTGGACGCTTTCGGCCGAGGTGCCACTGCGCGATAGCTCCACAATTTTAAAGCCGTTGGCTTTATGTTGGGCTGCCAAAGCTGCTCCCAACCCACGTGACCCACCTGTAATAATGGCTAATTTCATAAAATACTCCTTTAAGTGTGCAAAGACTCTTTATATTGGTTGATATGACTGGACTTGATTATTAAGTAGGTAGGCGTTGCTTTGCTGTAAAACTGATCTCGATTAAATATTCGGATATTCATGACTTAAGCTGAACCTAAACTTAAAAAGCAAGTATAAAAAGCAGCTGGGACCCCAGCTGCTTTTCTCCATTTCTAGTTTGTCTCAAGTCACAATATCTATTTTAATTCAATATCTAAAAAATAGGCAGCTTAAAATAGGCGAAAACATGCACAGACTAATAATCGATACTGATCCGGGTGAAGATGATGCGTTAGCGATCATGATGGCAGCGGCACATCCGCAGGCACGCATTGAGGCGATTACGGTGGCGGCCGGGAATGTGGGGCTCGACTATACCGCGAATAATGCGGCCGTGATTCTAGACTTGCTTGAGCTGGATATTCCCATCTACCGAGGTTGTGCTCAAGCACTGGTCCAATCGAGTCACGATGCCAGCGATGCTCATGGTCAAGATGGTTTAGGGGACACCGGCTTTAAATCAGATCGGCCGTTTGAGGCGAACCACGCATCACTTGAGTTGGTCAATCGGGCCAATGCAGAGCCGGGCGAATTAACCCTTGTCACATTGGGCCCTTTAACCAACATCGCTTTGGCCGTTCATTTGGACCCTGATTTGCCCCATAAATTTAAGCGGGTAGTCGCTATGGCTGGGGCGGTGACGGGGCACGGGAATACCAACGTCTGCACTGAATTCAATGTGTTTGCTGACCCTGAAGCGGCCCATGTCGTCTTTGAGGCGTGGGGTGCGGCCGGGAAACGAATTGAAGTTGCTGATTGGGAATTGACGATGCGGAATGGCTTTACGAAAGAGGTGCGGGCTGAGTGGGCGGCGATAAACAGTAAAAAGTCTGATTTTTATACAGCGATCTCGGCCCATTCAAATCGGTTTATCGAGGAGGTGCGCGGCCGAACGATTAACTTTTTTGCTGATCCTGTAGCAATGGCTGTGGCACTTGAGCCTGAACTTGTGACCCAGTGGGCCCAACATCATTTGGGTATTGAGATGACGGGTGGGATTAGCCGGGGGCTAACGGTGGTTGATTGGCTAGATGCGAACGGTCGGCCAAAAAACAGTGACATTGCGATGGAGATCGACCACGGCCGGCTTTTAGAGTTGGTGGTGATGGCGCAGAGCTGACATTAAGATCTTAGGTCGAGGGAGAAAGTTAATGATTATCGATCAATTAAGGGCAGGTAGATTTCTTGCCCCGTAACGGCCAAATTGATGTTTAAAGCCGGGTCGCCGAGTAGCCCAAACGTATCTAACAAGTCTAGATAGGGGGACTTGTCAGCAACCAGCTGTAATTTACCCGCCATCAGTGCCATGCCCAATCTTGATTCTCCTTCAACATAAATCGAGCGAAGTGCACCGGCCGAAAGCGAGTCATGTCCGGTGGCTACACCTAACCCCGTTGCTCCCCAAACCGCAATCGCACCTCCGTCTGATTGGCGCACAAGCTGTTCGTCTAGCGTATTAAACGTGGGTGAGTTAAAAGAGCCTGTAAAGCAGGTCATTTGCATGACAATGGGCAAGCGGTACAGATTGTTGAGTGAGGCAACATCATCGAGATGAATGAGCCGCTCAGCCCCCCACTGATGGGTTGAAGAGTGCCCGTTAAACATCACTAATCCCGGTCCAGCTTTCCAGTGCTCAAGGACCTCCGCCTGCATTTGTGAGACGCCTAAACCATCTTTTCCAAGATAAATTCTGTGGGGTAACCAAGGGGCTGAAATGAACCGATCAATCAGGTTGTCAGACAGGGCATCAAACTCTCCAGCTTTGTCATTGTTGTCGGTGGCCATCAGCAGGTTTTTGTTCCATGTGCCTACCCCCTGTGAATTTTCATAGATGAGGATTTTGTTGACAACATCGTTTAGCTCTGTGATTGAATTCACTGGAAGACGGCCGATCGCCATATCTGGTAGCGTATCGCTCCCATCAACGGTCACAAATCGATTGTCGACCGCGACTTCACCAATCCATGGGTCTGCTTGAGCCAAATAGGGGGGAATGCGAGTTTTGAGATTGTTGGGTTTATGCTGTTTCGGATCGCTTGACCCATCACCAACCAGTAAAACCATTTCTGGCCGAACGGCCCACTGGTGGTATCCCCAATTTAAATATTCACGAATCGCTTCCGGCCGTGGGTCCCCATCGCCATAGGCAACATAGATTTCTTCGGCCGTTTCAACGACTACTTTTAACCCCTGTCCCTGCCGGAGTTTAACCAAAGGCTCAAGGCCGCCCGATGCTACAAAAGCTTGTGGAGCGACAACAACATAATCCGCGCCGATTATGGGATCAACGCTTAAGCCTTGCGACGGGCTAATTGAAACAGGCGTTAAATAATTATTTTCCGACACAAGGGCATAAACCGCATTTTCTTGACCCTGATCGTCCCATTTGAGTGTATTTGCGCTTAGTGTGGTCGTATCTAAAAATAGAGGGTTAAGCGGATCTGACACGTCGTAGACGGCTAGATTTGGTGAAGGTTCCAACGGGAGCTGATAGGCAGATGGCGATGCTCTCCCTTCTAGGACAATCTGCTCGGCAATCGCAGTTTGAGCATGGCCATAGCTAAATTCAACAGCATCTAGCCAAACCCCATCGATTTCACCCCCGGTTTCAACAAGCTCTAAGTCAAGCGTGTTGTCTTTTTGTAGCAAGTTTGGCTGAAGATCAAACGTGACTGTATGAGCTGTTTTCCCATCCCAGCTGGCTGTCCCAATTGATTCTCCATTTAATTTCACTTGAACTGAATGATCGGTTGTAGCGTTTGGTGTTTGATCTGTAAAACCGATAAACCACAAGGTGATGTTTGCCGCCTGACTTGGATCAACGTTTTCCAATTCCGCTTTCAAGCTAACTGTTGCATTGCCTGGCCGTCTTAATTCACGCCAGATCCAGCGGTCACCGTCCCAACCCTGCGGCAAGTTCCCACACGCACAATCTGGCGTGTAGAGTAGGTTTTCTTCAATCAAGATGCGTGCTTGTAGTTGGCTGGTAGGGGCAGCTGGTGAGCTTGTGCCTGAGCGTGTCTGCATCTGGCTTGTCCCGGCCGTTTTTTGGTGAAGTAAAAATGGAGAGGTGGTGCTCCAGCGGCTTTGAGCCGGCGGGGCATAAAAAATAACCGCTTCTTCCTCTTCAAACTGATCATCACCATCGCCGATTAGGCGCAGGCTAAGTTCGTTGCCAGCCTGTGTCACTTGGAGTTGAGTTGGATTCAATCGGCCGGGATCTAAACCAAAGTCAACTAAATCTTCATACCCTAGCCTGACCATGCCTGCACCTTCAACCTGTACCACAGCAAGCGCAGTAGTGGGGGGATCAATCGCTTCACGGGACCGATTGGTTTGTTTAAGCTGAATATGCTCTGGATTAGCAACCAAAGGCTCTAAGATAGGCAAAAAACTGGAAGAGAGGGTTTCAATTTTTGAGCTTGTATCACTCGAAAAGGGCTGAACGTTTTGTTTAAATTTGATCTCGACAGAGGCTGAAGCGGTCCATATCAATTCTCCATTTTGATAAGCCAATGGGTAAAAAACCGCCTGCCCTAGCCGTACGCCGCCCATGGTCCCGATTTCTTCAACAGTGATTGTTTGTGTGTTGGTTGGTAAAGTCGTTGCGGCCGCCACAAACCGGCCGCCTATAATTTCTGATTGGCTATTTAACTTGACCCCGCTAGGCTGAGGGGCAATTGCAATCGAGTGATGGTTCGCAATCGGCTTTGGTTTTGCAGGTAAAACCGTTGTGTGCAGGGTGCTTCCGGCCGGAATGGCAAATGTAACTGAACGATAGGGCAACTGTGGCTGACCGGGCTGAGCGTCAACCAAATAGTCGTCAAGCATCGGAATCATGCCAAATTCAGTAGAATCCCAATTGATAGGGCCAGCTGCCCAATCGATAATGAGCCCGTTAGAAAGCACGTTGATCGATTCAGGTTCTGGCGACTGCTGCGCTTGTTCAGCAGAGGCGGCCGGATTGCCATTCCAAAAAGCGATGGCCGCAATCAAAAAGATGAAGGTCAAGCGACGACAGAGCGGGTAAAAAGAAGTTATCTGTTGCATAGAAGGACATGGCATAGGGGGTAAAGGGCGAGCTTTTCTGACGGGTAAAAGAGGATGGCAAAAATCAGCTTTTCAGCCTTTTCCAAGATTAAGTTTAATTAAACGGAATGGGTTGAATATCAATGAGGTCCGCGATGACGAGCAAACGCTTTTCAAAATCACCCTGCAGCACATTGTATTGACCACATGTAACCAGAATAATCTGATCCCCATTGTCATTTAGTAAATGGTTGACTTGATTTGGCTCAACATACAACAAGCGTGTCACTTCATACACATATTTCTGATTTTCATAAATGTAAATGACTTCGTCTTTGGGTAATAGTCTATCTAAATAGGCAAAGGGGCCGCCTATGGGCCAAAAGGTAGTGACATGGCCTGCAAAGACCATCGATTGCTCATCTTGAGGAAATCGGCCGACGCCCTCTAGCATGCCAACTTCTGATCCTAAATCATCCACAGACCAATACCCGTCAACCAGTGGCACTGAAACAATCGGGTTCTGCAATTCAAGCTTGGGCACAACCAACGTGCTTTGAGCCTGAGCCGCTTCTGATGTTTTGGTTGAGCGAGATGCAAGGGTTAATAGATTTGTTGCAGTTCGATCCTCTGAATTGTTGAGATCACCAGGCTCAATAAGCGGATTTAAGCTTTCACTTTTGGCCGAGTCAGGTTGACTCTGGGCTAGATGAACTTCGCCCTCATATGTGCTTGGAAAAGCGGGGAGAGGGGGTGGTTTAGATCGTTCGCCAGATTTATCATTGGCAGCAAGAGCTTGGGCCTGTTGCGGCAGATCAGGCACTGGGATGGTTGCTGAGTTTCGCGGAAAAACCGAGCCAGCTCCGGCCATAATTAAAAAACCAAGGCTAATTTTCAAAAAAGTGAATTTCATTTTAGGTCAGCTTAATGGCCTCAAACTAAATCAATAGCCCCTTAATTTCTGTGGATGCAGTCACCGCTCAGAATGCCGAGCGGTGACTTTCAAAATTCTTCTTTTTAGTTGCGATTTTTGATAATCGATCTCATCCCTAAAATAAGCAGGTAAATGCCTAATGCACAGGTGAGCACAAGTATCAACAATACTGAAACAACTATCGAGAATGGAGTTCCATTTCCAAGCCCTGGTATATCCTGTGGCGGTATCGTGCCAGGTGGCATGGGGGTAGGGGTGTCGCCCGGAGGTGGGACCGGCGTATCGCCTGGCGGTGGCACGGGGGTGTCTTCTGGCGGCGGAACGGGGGTAGGGGTGTCATCTGGCGGAATAGGTGTGGCAGTTGGTGGAATTGGCGTTTCTGTAGGTGGCGGGGGAACCGGGGTATCAGGCGGCGGCGAGGTAGGCGTTGGGGTTACACCTGCATAAACGACGGGCAGCTGCCCGCTAAAAAATACAAACCCCAAAACAGTAAATAGAGTTAGAAATGTTAGTATCTGGACTGTGTGTTTTCTATGATTGATCATATTCTTTCAATAAATAGCAATAAGACATTACCCAAGCTGAATTTGTTTTAAAAAACGTTGCTCGCCAAGATAAATTCTGAGTGCTAAATCGTGATGTGTTGAGTAGCTAATCTTATAAACTCAGCTACTCAACTAGCTTTACCAGTACTTCTTGTGCAATAAAAAATAAGTAGAGTTTAGTCGCCAAAAATTAGCGAAAGAAACATCTGGAAGGGGCTGCGAGATTTGTTGGCGGTGATCGCTTCAACATAAACCGGATCGTGCCTTGTTTCAACACTTGAGGTATCTACATCAACCAACCAGTACCAATATTCTCCATTTGGATCTTCTAGCGTCTCGTCTATATAAATGTACGACGTATTGACGCCATTGATGACTTTTGAGGGAACAAGCGCTATTTGATCGGCTTGTTCAAAATCTGGTGTGGCTGCTCGATAAAGCTTGAATCCAAAGTTGTTGATTTCGCTGGCATTTTCCCATGCAATAGCAACGGATTTGTCTGTTTGGCGCACGGCTGTCAGCGAGGTTAACTCAACCGCAGTTGGGGGGACAACCACATCAATAACAAAGCCAGCATCAAGCGTGTGATCACTAGTGCCGATTCTGTCTGTTGTCACAAATATCTGGCCAAACTCATTTGCATCTGAGTCGTTAATATCGCTGGATCTTTGGCTGTTTTGTATCGTTGGCGATAAGAGGGTGCCTGTCATGTTTGTGGCGGTCGTCACATCAATGGTGATTGTATACGACCGATCTCGGCCGACAGTGAAGTCGTAATGCCCTTTAGCGTTGGTCGTGGTCGTGATGGTATTCCCTTCAGGCAGTGTTAGCGTTACCAACACCCCTTCCAAAGGAATCTCACCAGGATCTTGCACACCGTTGGCTGTATCGACAGGACCATCAAACCAAATGTAGTCACCGATATTAAGCGGAATGCGTGGGCAGATTAAATCGACATCGCCCAGGCCACCCGATTTACCAAAAGAGCCCCCGATAACAACCGGAGAATTGGTGTTGGCCGATGCGTAAAGCATATAACCAGGATCACGAGCTGAGCCGTCCTCGGTGCTGAACCAGTTAATGCCACCTGCAGAGAAGTAAGCATTGCCAACAGGGTCCATTCCGGCCACCATCACTTCAGTTGAGCCTGGCAAAACGGCTAGACCACCGTTTACAGTTTCATGATGGGTATTCCAAACATCTAAATGGAAAAATTCACTGCCGCCAGGTCCCTCACCATTTGGAGCTGTAAGCGTGGAATTTTGCGTCCCGCAGCTACCGTTGCTTTCAAGCACGTAATTGCCAGCGGCATCTGGGCAGGCCATGAGAACATCACCACCAGAGACGGTATGGAACTGTTGGAAGTCGTTTGGATCTGGTGAGTAATTAAAGAATCCCCACTGATGTGAAGAGCGATCTGTAAAACCGATAATCATATTTCCAGAAGCGGAAAATTCAATGTCTGAGAGGATAGGGACCGGCCAGCAGATGTCATAGTGATTGGCTGAAGGGGTGATATCATCGGACCATGGGTGCCAGTTTTTTCCATCTATACACGTTTGCTCATTGCGCAGCTGGCCTTTTTCATAATCAAGGCCGAAGCGTAGAATCTCTGTGGGGACGACGGTAGGGGCTGCTGGAATAATATCTTCGGCTAAATCAGCCCTTAAATCATATTCATAAATAATCGCTTCTAAATTGCTGTTTGGCAGCAAAGAATTCATGTTGGCTAAATCTTGTGAAGCGTCACATACAATACCCACAAACATCTTTCCGTCTGCATAATCGACGGCCCAAGGACGATGTTCACCTAAGTTGCAAACTGGTGTTGGGGCCGGAATGTCATAAGTTAATACCAATGATCTGTTGTCAAGATCTATGACCAGCACGTCCTTGTTAAATAAATCAACCGCGAGCAAATAAGGTCGATCAATCCAAATATTATCGGACAAGCCGAGTGGGTCTAACATTTCGTCAGATACAAGGTCAACATCACCTAAGCCAACTTTGGCAACAAGGGGAAAAACGACCGGGTCTCTTGAAGGCCCATCTAGCGTTACAGCCAGCCCACGGCCGGCATTAGATGGGACCAACCCCTGGCCGATATCAACGCCTAAATCATCTTGAATTTCAAGCCAATTGGTCAGAATTGGTCCGTTTTCATCTAGTTCAACGCGATAAATACCGTCTAATCCCAATGGGCCTAGACCTGTATGGCGTTTGAGAAATGCTCCTGCAAAAATAGCATTGGTCTGACGGCTGTAGCTTAACCCCCAAACTGAGCCAACCTGCTCGGTTGTTGCCAAATGATCGGCCGGAGAATATTCCATAGAGGTGCCGGGAAAAGCAGACCCCTGAGCCAAATAAGGAAACCCAACTAAGGCATCGGTGCCAATCGCTTCACTGCCTGGAGCCAGAGGATCGCCATTAATGAAGCAGGTAGTCATCGCATAGGCATCATCTTGAGAGCAGATATAGCCGCGTGGCGTGATGATAGCGATATTTAAAGTGACATCGCTACTTAGATCGACAATCTGCACAATTGGATTCGCATCTTCTGGATCATCATTGAATGTGGAGGTGTTGACATTACCATCATCATCATTCATGTCTACTGGGCCTACGACGTACTGATTGGGAAAATCATCGGTGATAACCTCATAGCGGATATTTGTTCCGGAGCAATTCTGCATGTCGGCCGGGGTGAAGATCGCTTGACCTGCTGCATTACTGGCCCCTACAGCACAGGGAGCATTATTTAAATCATCTTCGTCGTATAGATTTACCGCTACGCCTGGCAAGGGGTTATCTGCTATTTCTTCGGCCGTTATTTTTGAGTTCGCATTTAAATCAACAACGATATTTAGCGTCAATGATCCCGTTGGTGCTGCATCAAGATCGGAAACAAAGTTAAAGTAAAGAGATCCAACTAAAAATATGGCCAAGCTAATAATACAAAAGACGAAAACGGCTCTCCCATTGACCCTCAAACTCTGATCTGTATAGGTTTGGGCTTGCATTTAAGATTCCTCCTCAAACTATTCCTAATTGTTGGCAATGAAAATAGCTTAAGAAATAAGGTACTGCTTTCTACGCTCAATTGGCTAGTCTTCCATCTAGCCTTCACCAATCATCTGTCTTTCCAGTAAATTTTGGACACCCCTTTTGGGAGGTTCCATTGTAGAATTTCTGGTCTGTAAAACTTCCTATTCAACAGCAATCCTAAATCACAGATATCTGAAAATATACGCCTGTGCTTCTAAGATTCAAAATTTGAATCAACGAATCTCAGCAATTATTAGGAAAAGATGAGTAACAAAATGCACTTCTCTAGTGCCCTTCAGCCGCTATGTTAACGATAGAAAATTCATCTGTTTGAGGCTAATTGGCTCATGCTCGGTGCTTTTTCTGCAAATATGTTTAAAGCTTAGAGTGTGTTTAAACACTTAACTTTGACAAGATTTACAACATAAACAGGATGTGTTTTTATCCATTTATACCCTAATAACCCTATTGATCTTGCCAAAAAGGTAAATTTCGAACTCTTTTTAAACCCAATCATTTAGTTGACTTAGCTGGCTGAGAGCGAGTACTTAGTAAGCATCATCTCAGATTGAATATGAAAAAGTTTGGTTTCAGGTCAAAATAGCATCTGTTAAGTGGATCGTAGTCCGCTTAATAAAAATGGAAATATTATGACTAAAAAACCTTTTGAAATCGGCATTCATTCATTTGCTGAATT
>JBGCDP010000173.1:0-3286 GCA_045105475.1 Anaerolineae bacterium | reverse complement strand
AGGGGTAATAGACATTCGTGCTGTCTATGGAGGCTTTCAATTAGGGCTAGCGATATTCTTGTTTTGGTCGGCCGGGGAAGATGAGCGAATCTATCCTGGCTTGCTCATTACGATCTTAACCACGGGAGGGATCGCCTTGGTCCGTCTGGTTAGCATTCTCGTTGCAGGAGAGCTTGGCAATCACTGGGTTGGGTTAGTGATTGAAATCGTTGTCACAGCCATTGCAGCCTTTTATTTGTTACAGCGAAAATAACCTGCTTCAGCACACATCAGGTCCTACAACGCGATTTTTACAAGAAAAAAAAACAAGTAAATATAGAAAATAAAACAAACGTTACCCACGGTGGGTAACGTTTGGGTAACGCTCAATTTTATTCTTCACTGTCAAAGATGTTCCCTGTGATGACATCAAACTTTGTACCGTGAGGAATAATAATATGTTCAAGAAAAATGGGATTGGAGTCTCATATCATACTCGTGTGTGGATGGGGAAATGTGTCAACGTATTGTTGGCTTGTGCTATTTTAGCCGGGATGCTTTTTCCGGCCGCTCAGGCCCAAGCGGCCAGCGGAAGCCACGCAGCAACTGCAGCAATCGGCCGATGTGAAGCCCCCAATCGATCTGGAGCAACAACGATCTTTTTGCCTTTTATTGGCAATCTGCTTCAAAACGCCCGATCTGGGATTGTTTGGCAGGGAGCAGATATTGAAACCGATATTGCCAAACCTGCAGAAAATATCAACGAGCTAAATGACATAGAGTTTTGGCAAGCTCAACTCCTAGAAAGGTCGCTTAATTATGAAGTCGGAAAAACCTACGTTTATCTCTATGACTACGTGGTCGAAGCGAAAAATTTTGGCCGAACACGCGAAGGGACTCAAACTTCAAACGGTCAGATTATGCGCATCAACGCCCATGTCGATATGACGATTTTGAGCAAAGATTCAAGCGGAACAGTTTCGGCCGAAGTGTCGATGCGAGATCCCTTTATCTGCACCACAGAAGATATGCAGAACCAAACGGTGCTTGAAGACAAAGCAACAATTGACGCCTTGGCTCAACCAATGCGCTTTGATCAAGCTTCCAATGGAGCGATTTCAAACATCGCAGTACTGCCTGACTCACCCACTCTGGTAAAAAATCTTCAAAAAGGGATCATCAACTTTTTGCAGGTGACGATTCAAGCAACTGGTGATCAATACACAGCATCGGAGCAGGGAATCCAAGGGGTTTACAACGCTCAGTACGGGCTTGAAGAAAAAGCGGATGGGATTCATCTAACCAAAACAGTCTCGCAAAACGACTTCTCTCAGATGCAAACGTTGGGCGAACAGCCTGAAAGTTTAGAAATGGGATTGACCTACAACATTGTAGTTGGAAGTGATAAACAAGTGCTCACTTCTGTTGCTCTAACTGAAAAAAGCGCAACCGGTGACGGCAGCAAAGACCCTGCCACTAACGGCAACAATGGGATGGATGGGCTTTCAGTTTGGTCAACGGCCGATGCCAATGGCAATATGACCCTTGAGGAAGTGAAAGATGCCCCAACAGGCCGGAATACACGTGCTATAGATGCACTCTACCAAATCGATACGATCATCGGTGATCTAAGCGAAGAAGCAACCCCGTACAACGGAATTGATCTTGAAACCGTTAACCTCAAAGCTGAATTTGATGCGTTTGAGGCTGATACAGCAAACCCAGATTTGTTTGTGCGCATCATGACGCTGAGCAAGGCTGAAGGTGGCGAAGCGGTTGTCAACGAAATCGGTGCACGCATGGCTCAGCATGTCGCCAATCCAAAATTGATGAACATTTACATCGATATGTTGGGTGAAATCGGGACTCCGTTGGCTCAAGATTATTTGAATGGGATATTTAATAACTCCGAAACTCGCTCTGCCAATATTTTGGCATCCACCTCGATTACCAGTCAAGAGCAGGCCCTAATCAACATGGCGGTTTTGACCAAACCTGTCACTCAAACGGTTGGTACGCTGCGCCAAGTGAGCGGACAAGATGGTTCAGAATTAAAATCAACGGCGACCTTGGTATTGAGCGCGGCCGCAGATGAGTTGGACGATGAGGAATTAATCGCAGAGATTTTGGCTGAACTGAAGGCTGAATTAGATCAAGCGGCCGATGTTGATGAGGCAATCGATATCCTTTATGCGATTGGAAACTTGGGTACAGAATTAGCTTTGCCGACATTGACCCAGTACATCTCTACAACGATTGAGATCGATGGTGTTGTCTTAACCGACACGCTTGATATCCTTGATCTCAATGCAACAGCGTATGAAGCGATGGTTGATATTCCAGGCTTCGAGGCAGAGGACATCTTGCTCGACGCGCTTGAAGACGATGATCTCGACGATTGGGTATGGGAGATTGTTGTAGACGTTTTGCTCGATCGAGATATCTACGAGGATACGGCCCTATCACAAGACGCGATTGATCTTCTCGAAGAATTTTTGGGTGACTGGTATGACGAAGAGGAACCAGGCATGCCACGTAGCCCAGATGCGATTCATGGCGAAATCCGACGAAACTGGAATTGGGCGATGGGTGGCGAGAAAGCTGGCGTGCGTATGCCAGGCTCTTTAGTCGTGGCAAGCCCACCAGAGTCAGACAAATATGGTGGCGGTATGTATTTACTGGCCCAACAGCAGGTAAACGCATATGTGTGGCAAGTTAGCGACAACTTTAATGTTGCAAGTGCATATGTTAAAAGCTCAAAACTTGGTGAAAAGCAACGATTTGAATCAAAAGTTACCCTCTTAAACAACACAATTACGGCAGTAGATTACGACGAAATCGTTAGCTGCAACGGTGAAGTCCAGAAACGAATTTTAAACAAATATGTTGAGATATTTCGTGCCACCCTGGTCTTCTTTACCCCTGTGGGGATTACGCTCAACTTTGAAATTTCGGCCGGTGGGCAAATCACCCTCGACCTTATTGCTGGAGCAAATGTGTGTGCAGGGACAACCCCAAGTATTACCGGTGGTATCGCCCCAGGGGCATCCATCTCAATTGTTGGCCGCGTGTACATTTCAGTCTTGTTTATTGCGCGGGCAGGTGGTGAAATTCAAGGTTACCTCATGCATACAAGCGTTCCGATTACCGCCACAGTCGGATTGCTGAATTCAGACCCAGGCGTGCAGGTCTGCTTGAATGTCAAGACAGTAACCCGGCCGTTTTCAGTTGATTTCAGGGTATTCGCAGAATACTTCAACATTGTGAAGGCGAAATATGTCCGAGTATTGAATATCTCCGTCTTCTC
>JBGCDP010000172.1:0-17224 GCA_045105475.1 Anaerolineae bacterium | reverse complement strand
CAGTCGGTTGAAAGCTATCAATAAATTTCGTCAGCAAATCTTTTAAACTTATAGTTTTAGGTAAAATAGAGGTCATGAACCATTTACCTAACGCAAACCGCTACCAATCAATGCGCTACAACCGATCCGGCCGGAGTGGGCTCAAACTCTCAGCCGTATCGCTTGGGCTTTGGCATAACTTTGGCGGCGTTGACAGCTTTTCAACCGGCCGTGAAATCGTTCTACGAGCGTTTGATCTGGGTATCACCCATTTTGATCTCGCGAATAACTATGGGCCTCCCCCCGGGTCGGCTGAAGAAACATTTGGGAAAATACTGGCTAAAGATCTCATGCCCTATCGAGACGAGCTAATCATTTCGTCGAAAGCAGGCTATCGCATGTGGGACGGCCCATATGGAGACTGGGGCTCACGTAAATACCTAATTGCAAGCCTTGATCAAAGTTTAAAGCGGATGGGGCTGAACTACGTCGACATCTTTTATCACCATCGCCCCGACCCAGAAACACCCTTAGAAGAAACGATGCAAGCGCTCGACACGATTGTTCGCAGCGGCCGTGCCTTGTACGTTGGTATCTCTAAATATCCGGCCGAAAAAGCCCGGGAAGCCGTCCAAATCTTGCGCCAGATGGGCACCCCTTGCCTCATTCACCAACCGGTTTACAACATGTTTAACCGCGAAATTGAAGATTCGCTTCTTGACACCCTCACAAAAGAAGGTGTCGGCTGTATTCCATTCTCACCGCTTGCTCAAGGCCTACTCACCAATAAATATTTAGGTGGCATTCCTGCAGGGTCGCGTGCGACAAAAGAACATGGATTTCTCAAGCCAGCCCATATTACAGATGAGAAACTAGCGAAAGTGAAAAAGCTAAATGAGATGGCCGAATCTCGTGGGCAAACGATGGCTCAGCTCGCACTGGCTTGGATACTGCGCCATGACGCTGTCACATCTGTTTTAATCGGTGCGAGTAAAGTTAGTCAAGTTGAAGACTCCGTTGGTGCGCTAGATAAGCTCGAATTTTCGGCCGCAGAGCTCCAGGAGATCGATACTATTTTAGGCTAAAATAACCCTACTCCAATACGCTTGCTATTTAATCAGTTCCCACGGGCATTAAAGAGGAAAACACCTTGAAAACACTCAAACATTTATTCGACAGCAACTTAGCTTGGGCCAACAAAATCAAAGAAGAAGATCCTGGTTTTTTCCCGCAGCTTTCTAAACAACAGGCCCCTGAATACCTATGGATCGGCTGCGCTGACAGCCGAGTTCCGGCCAATCAGATCATCGATGTGCGCCCAGGTGAGGTTTTTGTTCATCGTAACATCGCCAATGTGGTGGTTCACACCGACCTAAACTGCTTATCGGTCATGCAATTTGCAATTGACGTACTCAAGGTCAAACACATTATTGTTTGTGGCCATTATGGCTGTGGCGGCGTCAAAGCATCTTTAGAGGATGAAGAACATGGGCTGATTGACAATTGGTTGCGGCATATCCGTGATGTAGAGCGGTTGCATCAAACAAAGTTAGAGGATCTTGATCCTGAAAACAAAATGAACCGCCTCTGCGAGCTCAATGTGATGGAACAAGTCACCAATGTTTGTAATTCTACAATCGTAAAAAATGCATGGAAATCGGGAGCAGAACTCTCTGTACATGGCTGGATTTACAGCATTCGAAACGGGGTTCTCAAAGATTTAGACGTCACCTATACATCTTTTGAAGAGTTCCAGACAGCTGACTAATTATGCGAATCAAAACGATTTCTTTTGTTCTGCTGCTGGTCTTTTTGGTCACAGTGAGCTGTACCAATGCAGCACTACCTGAACCGGATCAAAATAGTAAAGCTCAAGTAGCTGAATCGGTTGAAGCGGCCGAAGGCTCCACAGCATCTGATGAGACAGTTTCGCCGACTGCCATTGTAGAAGCGGCGACAGAGCTTCCGGCTGTTGTAATTGTCTCAGATTCGGCTACAACACCTGGAGCGATTGCAACCAATGAAGCAGCGGCCGAGCCAGAACCGGTATCTGCCACAGTCAACCAGTCTGATAAACGGTTAGAGCAAATTCCAGCCGGAACAACATTCGGCCGCTTTCAATATCAAGGGGAAATCTGGCATGGAATTGTGCTAGAGAATGGAGCGGTCGAGCGAATCGAAGGTGATCTCTTCACCGAAATTATCTTAACGGATGAAATCTTCCCACTTGATCAGCTAAAAGTCTTGGCCCCTATTCTCCCGTCGAAAATCATCGCCATTGGTCTGAATTATCGCAGTCATGCAGGTGAGGCAGGGGTAGGAGCACCCGGTCTTTTCTCTAAGTTCCCAACATCGCTAGCTGGCCCCGATGACCCGATTTGGCTTTATCCAGAATCTGACAACACACACTATGAAGGTGAACTTGTCATCGTGATTGGCAAAACGGCTTACAACATCACAGAAGCCGAAGCGTCTGACTATATTTTCGGCGTCACGGCCGGCAATGACATCACGGAACGCACTTGGCAGCAGACCGATCTACAGTGGATTCGAGCAAAAGCCTCAGACAGTTTTGCGCCGATTGGACCGTACATCGTCACCGGCCTAAACTATAATGACCTGTTGGTGCAAACACGCGTCAATGGGGTCACAACGCAATCAGAAAGCACCGCCAGCCTCATTCACAGTGTTGACAAAATTGTCAGCTATACCAGCCGCTATATCACGCTAGAACCGGGAGACATTATTTACACCGGAACACCTGGTAGCACCAGCGCTATGTCGGCCGGGGATGTGATTGAAGTAGAGGTTGAAGGGGTTGGCGTTTTACGCAATACGGCCCAGCCATGGGATCCCGATTCATAACGATTCACCCCCCAGTTCAATCAAGTGCAAAAAATGGGCGGCATAGCTAATACATAATTACGTACATTTTCTGCATGTCTTGATGCACGGTCCACGTGCCGGACCATCCTTTGGGAATAAAAAACATATCCCCTTCTTTCAGCTCCACAGTTTTTCCAGCCAAATCAGTCAAGCTCATGCTACCAGCGACAAGCAACATAACTTCGTTAATTGAATAGGAGTTAATTTCAAAAGCTCCGGCCGAACATGACCACACGCCACTTTCAAACCCCTCTCCTTTAACCAGTTCGTTAAACGTCGTTTGCGGATTCCCCGACACGACATTTTTAACCGGTTCATCTGGCTCCATATTGGCCAGCATTTCGATCATTTTCCCGAACACAATTTCTTGACTCATGTTTTTATCTCCACTTTAATTTAATTATCAGACGATTTTATGTGCAGAGATATGCAACAAAAAAGGCTGGATAACATTTTTAGAGATGTTACCCAGCCTTATGAATAAAAGCGATGCTATTTGCCTGCTAGTTAGGCAGTAACTCCACTTTTGTTTTTCGATTTCTCAACATCCAAATCCCTGACAAACCGGCCACCACATAAATGCTGGCCGCGAAAAGTAGCACTTGAATCGTCGGAACCGCCTCTCCTAACAAGCCAGCAACCCATGAGCCTAAAAACATCAGCAGCATCACCACAGTTTGGAATAGCCCAAAAACCCGCCCCAAATAAGCTTCTGGCGTTCGCTTTTGGAAAATCGTCTGTACGGCGATCATCATACCAACGGCCGGAATCCCAGCGACCACCATCGCAATTAAAAAGGCTGGAAGCGTTGTGAAGTTAACAGCAGCGAGTATTACACCGCTGAGCACAAGCAAGCTAACGCTCAGCATATGGCGTGGATTAATCCGTGCACCAAATTGAGCAATCGCCAAACCGCCGATCAACCCTCCCACACCGCGAGCTGTCATGATGTAGCCAAACTCAACAGAGCTAAAACCGATATCTTGTTGCAGAAAGATGACAAAAATGGCGGAAATAATCGCATCTGCAAATAGAGCAACCCCGATAAGGGCAAAAGTAATCTTCAAAATAGACTCACTCCGCACAATTTTGAATCCACCTTGCCATTCAGCCCACACTTCGGCTATCCGAACACGCAGGGTCATTGCTGATACAGCCGATGCATTTAAAGGGTTCGAACCAGCTTGATAGGTCAGCATCACAATAAAGATCAGCGTAGCTGACAGGCCGAAGCTCAATGCATCGATCAGGACGACGCTTGAAAAACCATAGACGGCTAAAACAAGCCCCCCGATAGCCGGACCTACCAATCTCGCCAAATTATCGTTCATACTATTCAACGAATTGGCAGCAACCAAATGCTCTTCGCTCACAAGTTTTGGCAATAGAGAATTTTCGGCCGGGCCGAAAAACTGGGCCACTGAGGATTCAATAACCAACACAAGAAAGATAATCCAGCTTTGTTCGGCCGATTGGACCATCGTCAGCAATAAGACAACCCCGGCCTGAATCAAATTCACGACCAACATCGTGCGAAGTTTGTCCCAACGATCGACAAAGACTCCTGCGATTGAGCCTAAGAAGATGCCGGGTGCCATGAACGCCATGAACACCCCGGCCGTTGCCATTGCAGAGCCAGTTAGCTCAAAAATATAAAAAGGGAGTGCCGCTAACAAAACCCAGTTCCCAATAATCGAGATCAAGCCAGCGAACCACAACAAAGTAAAGTTTCGGTTTTTTAATACAGCTAACATTTCTTATCTCCAGCCACTCATGCCTGATCCAATCAGCGCCTGTTTGTGTTCGATTTCGTTTGCACGTTTTGCATAGGCTTCAGCAGCATATGTGTTCGGTACAGCCGTCGTTGAGGTCTGAGTTTGGCTGGAAAAAGCTGATAAGGTTGCAATCCCATCTGAAAGATAATCTTTAATGTTGCTTACTAATGAACGTGGTTGAGCTTGATTTAAAAACATGATGATCTCCTAAAAGTTATATAGACCAATCATACAAGTCAGGAGGGGGTGAGAGGCTCACACAAAGGGGTGAAATAGGGGGTGAAAGGCTCACCAAAGAATTAAGAGCAGGGGGTGAACAGGTTAGACTAAATTATACGATTCCCATTTCTTGGGCTTTTAAAACCGCTTGGGTGCGGCTCTCCACATCGAGTTTGCTGTATAGGTTCCGCAAGTGAGTCCGTACGGTGTTACGCGAAATCACTAAGCGAGCTTCGATCTCTTTATTCGATAACCCGTCTGTCAGTGCCTGCAACATATCTCGCTCCCGGCTGGTTAGCTCAATCACCATCTCTAAATCGGGATGAATCGCTTTTAACGATGGCTGTGGCGTTTCGGCCGTCACCACTCGCTGTAAAAACAGACGACTGTCATCGCCAGCTCGAACAATTGCGCGCTCAAGAAACGGTAAACACTCCAAAAACGGTAGAACCACACCACTACCCTCACCCATGGCACAAGCACGCCCTAATGCCTCATCTGCGAGGGAATAGTGCCCCAGCAGATCTTCGGTCTCTGCCAAAATTAGACACGCATCCAACCCAACAAAAAAATCGGGGGCTTCTTCCGCCAGTTTAATGAGTCTTTTGCAAAATTGAACAAGCTGCTCAAGTGCAGGCTTTCTTGCAGCATCAGTTTGGGTCCGGCAAATATGTAGCTGGGTCTGAGCCCAAAGCATGTAGGTACGTCGCTCTTCTAATAACAATTCGGTTGATTCAGCTTCGTCAAAAAAGTTGGATCTCTTAGCCCATTCAACGGCCGGTTTAGATTCTCCTAAACGCAAACGGCTGCTAAATTCTAGCCTTTCAAACATTTTCTCAAATGGCTTAAATTGTGACCTTAGCACAATTCCGTTTAGCTCAGAAAACAGTTCATCAACGGCCCCCTTATCTTTGCGAGCCACTGCAATATTGATCAAATTAATCGTCCCATTAATTGTCATGTCCCCAATACCGGTGCGGTGGCCAATCTCCAGTGTTTGACGTGCGTACAGCTCTGCTTGCTCTAAATCGTACCAATCACAATAGATATCACTCAAACCAGTTAACAAGTAACCGCGCGAGGAGCGCTGATGAATGGGTGCGGCTTTGACCAGTTCCAAGCCATCTTTGAGTAACTGGCAAGCTTCATTCAGATCGCCTTGCACAGCCGCAATAATACCTTGGAACCAGTGAAGCATTATCGTCACAAAAGCTGGATTGTTATTGTGTCGTCCAAAGAGTTCTTGTGCCTCAGCAACCAATTCCTTCATTTTCCCAAAATCGCCTTTCTCGCGATAGCACTGAATCAGCTGCATATAAACGAGAATCGTCCAAGCAACATCATCCTGATCGATCGCTTCCATAGCCACTTCTAAATCAGCCAATGCCGCATCGATTTGGCCATCGTTCCTTTTCAAATTCCCTTGAATGGCGTGCCACTCCCCTTCAATCTCTTCTTTCCCCTCTAATGCTTTTAAATAATGCAGAATGTTCCCCATTTCTCCCCGCACTAGGCTGGCGCCTATCGACATAATGCCAAGATGGGGATACTTGATCAAATAATGTTCTGGGAGCTTGCCTAACCAAGCTGAGACGTTCCGCACCCCACCTTCCTGCCACAAAAATATCGCTTTGAGTTTATACATGAATTGTACGGCTAATTCATAATCTTCGGCCGCCAATGCATGCTGGATCGACTCTTCAAGCCAATTATTTTCATCAAACCAAACAGCCGCACGCCGATGAAGCTGTTTGATTTCATCAGGCGAAAGCATTAGTTCAAGCTTAGCCTTTAGCAAATCAGACATGACTGGATGGTATCGAAACCATTCTCCGTGATGGTCGAGCGGCATCGTAAATAAATTACGCATTTCCATCTCTTCTAGCTGAGCCTGCCCGCTATCTATATCGAGCAGTGCGTCGCACAGTGGGCCACTCATTCGATCTAAAATCGAAGTTCGCAAGAGAAATGTCTGTGTCGCTTCAGGCTCACGCTCCATCACTTCAGACAATAGGTAATCGGCCGAGTAGCGGTCCACTTTATTATCGGGAGACAACATCTCCAAAAAGTTTTCAGATCGGCCGCTTTTTTGCAGCCGCAATCCGGTAAATTGTAGCCCCGTCACCCACCCATCCACTCGCTCGTTCACCCACTCTACTTCTTGATCAGAAAGCGGGAGTGCCATCATCTCTCTAAAAAAACGGCTCGATTGCTCATTGTCAAATTTTAATTCAGCCTGAGTTAACTCAGTTAGCCAGCCACGTGCTCGCCAGCGAGGGAGAGACAAATTCGGCCGTTCACGGCTGGTCATCACAATTAAGATATTGGGTGGCAAATGCTCAATCATGAAATCAAGGTCAGCATGCAGCTGCTTGCTGGTGATCTGGTGATAATCATCGAGAACAATAATTAACGGCTGTGTCAAAAGTGCAAGGCTATTGATCAATCCAGTTAATGCACTTTTTTGCAATTCTGGGTCATCGCGCCATGCAGGGAAAGGGACGCCATCAAATTCTGGAGCTTGCGTTTGTACGGCCGCCATTAATAGGTTAAAGAAGTCGGCTGGATCGTTTTCATCTATTCCCAAGGTAAGCCAACAAACCGCAGACTCTTGCTGTTGAAGCCACTGAACGATTAGGGTCGTTTTGCCATATCCGGCCGGAGCAGTCACCAACAATATCCGGCCATCTTGCCCTCGTTCCAATATTTGGATCAACCCCTCTCTGTCTAAAGCTCCTCTACGTAATGTTGGAATATTTAACTTTGTACGCAATATAAATTGATCCATCACATGATTATCTTTGAATAGTCTCACTCTGCAAAATGATCAAACAAAGTGGCCGAAACAAATGCAACAATGGCTCAAGACATAAATTGAGGTAAGAAAATCAGATCGTTTGGAGAGCGCGGATATAATCTAATTGCCAAATTGACTTAAATTGATTGGATCTTTAATCAAGGCCAAAACAACTATGAAAGATCAAGAAAAAATCTATAAAACAACAGGAAAGGTTGCCTTCTCAAGTGCACTTCCTCTTTTAATATTCACCCTTATTGCGGTCGTGATCATTAGCATTATCGCTTTTCAACGTGTTCAGCAAATCGGTGGATCCGCAGCAATATTAGATGCTGCATTTGAAGCCTGCTCTGGTGTGCCATCCCCTGACGCCACTTTTTACAGTGACGAGGCAGGCATTCATCCGGCCGTTGCATTTGTCGAGAGCAATGGCTTTTTACAGGCTGCGAGTAACTACGTTAAACCTGAATGGGCGCCTGAAAGCGCGGACCAGCTTGAACTCGTACTGTGTGCAAAATCAGCAAGGCCTGCGTTTAGGGCTTTATGTACAGATAGAAATAAGATAAATCAGCTGGGAGGCGAGGTTCCTTTTGAGCTGCGAAGCGCAAGGACGGGCGGCATCATTGCTGAAGGGCTTATTGTTAGCGATGATGCCGCCCGTGTTGAATGTTTAGCTGAGCTTCCCCAAAGTCCCAATATGGAAACAGCTGTCCCTGACGAGGTGATCATCAGGTTTATGGAGCGATTCGTCGTCAAATAATGCAACTTGAAGATTCAATCATTGTCATTACTGGTGCCACCGCCGGCATAGGGGCTGCAACCGCCACAGTTTTAGCCCAAAGCCGATGCAGATTGGTGCTAACCGGCCGTAGGCAAGAACGGCTAAACGAATTGCGGTCCAAATTAAATCTTGGACCTGATCGACACCTGCTCATTGCTGGTGACATCACGAATGAAGCGTTTTGCAACCATCTCATCGAGCAAACGATCGCACATTTTGGGCGTATCGATGTCTTGATCAACAATGCGGGCATCGGGCACAACAGCAATTTAGCAGAGATACCATCGGCCGATTTTAAAAAGATTTGGGAAACCAATCTGTATGGGTTGGCGTGGCTCAGTCAGGCAGCGGCTCAAGCCATGCTGGCTCAGGCCGTTGAACCCCACTCCAGCCGTCGTGGGCAGATCATCAATGTCTCTTCAATTGTAGGAGATCGGCCGCTCATCAAGCAGGGCATCTATACCGCCAGCAAAGCGGCCGTCAACGGCTACAGCCGAGGGTTACGCATGGAGCTTGCTAAGATAAAAATCACAGTCTCGCTCGTCTACCCTGGCTTAACCGCCACCGAATTCCACACAGCCAAGCTTGGACCCAAAAGAAAACCCAATTTTCGGTCGGCTGGAATTGAGCCCAGCCAAGTAGCCAAAAAGATTCAAAATGCCATCATTAAGCAAAAAAGTGAAGTCTATGTTACATTTTATGATTGGTTCTTTGTGCAGGCTAACAGGCATTTCCCACGATTAACAGATCAAGTATTTAAGCACGTAGCCAATGGCAGTAAAGACTAACTATTCAGATTCTTCTTCCACATTTGCCAACGGCCGCAGTTCAGCTTGAACTTCTCGATGCGGCGTATCAGTCACACGCCTAAGACCAGTTCCATCCGGCTTAATAATCCAGAGATCCCGATTATTATTTTCCTCATTCATATCCGCATGAAACAGGAGATATTCTCCGTTAGGTGCCCATGAAGGATGGAAGCTATTAAATTCAAAGCTTGAGGTAACCGGTGTTAATTCTGTGCCGTCAGGATTAACTGTATAGATATCCGCTTTTTGATCATGCTCATAAAAGAAAGCGATCCGCTGGTTCTCAGTATCGGGCGACCAAACTGGGTTTCGGGCGACACCGCTTGTAAATGGCGTGATCTGGATTTCTTCTTCTGTCAGTAGGTCATATACAAAAATATGCCTTTGCGTACCCACAACAGATTCATAAGCGATTTTTGTACCGTCTGGCGAAAATGATGGCGCAAAGTTCTCGCGTCCGTTCCGCACCAGTCGCTCTTCAGAGTTAGCGGGACCAACGGCCGGAATCGTATAAATCGCATACAAGATCGTTTCATCGTCGTTACTGCTCGTACTACCGGCTCTATTCGAATGGAAAATAATTGTTTGACCAGAGGGGTCAAATGCTGGGAACTCCTCTGTGTAGGTATTTGTCGTTAATAACCGCTTATTTGTCCCGTCAGGATTAATTAATGTAATTTCTCGCGGTAGCTCAACAGAGAAATAGGCGATTGTATTTCCATCAGGCGACCAAACGGCACCAAAATCGTTTACGTTATCATTTGTGATTTGGTTCTCAGTGCCAGCACTATCACGCACATACAGATTGTATTTAATCTCATTAAATTTACGTACAGAATAAACAATACTTCCGGAGCTTTCCGTCAGCTCAGCCAGCTCTTGGCCGCTTATTAATGTGTCTGCGGACACTTCAGTTGGTGGAATAACATCAGTATCTGGTGTACTTGTTGGCTCTGGAGCAGCCAATGTCGGCGTTGGTTCGTTAGACGGCGTTGGCGCAGGTGTTTCAGTTGGAGGCAGAGGTGATTCAATCATCCCGGGAGCTTCAGTAGGCGGCAATAAAGGCGGAGGGATAGGTGTGCTCGTGCTGACACCCTCAACAACTAGCGGTGGAACTTCTGTGGCAGTTGGAGCCAGCGTATTGGTCGGTGTCGGTGTATCAGTTGCCAGCCCAGCCACCTCAAAGAACACGTCTGACCCATCCTCTTGAATACCTTGGGCAATACGTGGCATTTCACGAATGGCGGTTACAACCGTATCGGCAAACTGCGCAACAGCAGGATTAGAGCGTACAGCAGGAATCATATAAAGACCCCCCAGTAGTGCAACAATCCCAGCAAGCCACATTAGAAGGCGCGGCAGAATAGGCTGACGCCTGTTTATTGGATAATCTAAGACTGTATCTGTTTCAACGTTCGTTAAGGTCCGGCGGAATCGATCACCAATGCGCACGGCCGGTGGTGATTTCAAACCACCTCCGTTACCGTCACTATTGGGAACCAATGTAGCCAAACGAGACGCTAGCTCTAAAGCGGTCCCAATACGTTGGTCACGATCTTTAGCCAAGGCGTCATTAATTAATGTTTGCAAGCCGGCAGGCAGGTCTGGATTGTAGTTAGTGAGCGCTGGAACCGGTTCATGTACGTGCTGATAAATGACGGAATCTATCGATTCGCCATCAAATGGTAAAGTCCCAGTCAGCATTTCAAACAATAAGATACCTAGTTGATAAACATCTGAACGCGGGTCAATAGGGTGGCCCCGAGCCTGCTCTGGCGACATATAATGGGGCGAACCAACCACGACGCCAGACTGCGTCATTTCAGAAAAGCGGGCGATCCCAAAGTCAGCAAGGAAAGCGATCCCATCATCATCAAACAGAATGTTTCCCGGCTTGATGTCTCGATGAATAACATCGTTGGCATGGGCTTTGTCTAGGGCTGCACAAATTCGATTTAGAATTCTAGAAATAGACTTTAATTCAATTGGCCCATCTTCAAGCTGGTCGGCAAGAGAGCCACCAGGCATAAGGCGCATTACGATATATGGACGGCCGTCATGGTCTCCATAATCATATACAGGCACAATAGCATGATGCTCAAGCGAAGCAATGAGGCGGGCTTCTTGTTCAAATCTATCAAAAAGATAATCTTGGTTGGTAAAGTGCTCACCGAGCATTTTTACAGCCACGTAGCGTTTAATACGGTCATCAAATGCCTTATAAACACGGGCCATCCCACCAGAACCTATGATCTCTTCAATTAGATATTGGCCTATTTCTTCTGTAACCATTGATATGTCGTCAAGCTAAATAACCAGACGACTCATTAATCCCTTAAAATTTACTTTTGCTTAGTTAATCTGTTAGGAGAGAAAGTTATTTAAATAACCTGTCTTGTGGCTTATTCCCCAGCTTAGAGAAATTAATTTAGATTTCAAACTGTCCCTTTTGTGAATCTATGCACCAGCAAAAATTTAATAACTTTAAACCAAGAAGTATTCTAACTAATACTATAAATGCTAACATTGATTATCGCTTATTATTGCCCAAAATTCATGCGATTTCAGACAAAAAGCTTCTTTTTTTCACACTTAAACCCACTTTCATCACAATCATGTCATACCCTAATACCTTTTACTCATAAGAAATTAGGTTTCAATTAATTTCTCAGATACTGATATCAGTCAATCATGATAAATAGCTCTTTCAATTGCACCTCTTTTAGGGATTGAATATACTCAAATCTGTGAATCGGCTTCTAAAATTATGCCGGCCAACTTGAGACACTCATATGCATAGTAATAATCTAAAATTTAATTTCGGATTTTTGATCGAAACATCTCCCGGTACTCCCGGAGAATTCGAGTTTGATTATCCGGATGTCATTATTGAAGACGAAAAATTTACGCCCATGTCGGGAAAGTTTATTGCAACCCGAACCGGTGAAGGTATTTTAGTTCAAGGAAATTTTAACACAACAGCCAATATGGCTTGTATCCGTTGCTTAGAGTTAAGTGACGTACCGGTTTTAGGCCATATCGAAGAATTGTTTTTCTATCCACCATCATCAGCGCCTGACACAGATTCTTATGTGATGGGAGAAGATGGGAATGTGGATATGGGTCCTCTTATACGACAATTGGCCTTGCTAGATAGACCGATGCAACCACGATGTAAAGAAGATTGCGAAGGGCTTTGTATGGAATGCGGGACGAACCTAAATATTGAAGATTGCGGTTGTGAAGAAGATGATATCGACCCCCGTTTAGCGGCTCTAAAAGAGCTCCTCAAAAAAGGGGAGTAAATCCTTAACTCAAGTTGCAACCGCACGGTGTGGACAGATCTTTAGCCTTCCCCACAGATAACAACAAACGCCACCTTTCCAGAGAGACTTTTCTTTTTTAACAAAGCCTATGGTTAGCGACTTGGGTTACTAAGTATAATCAGGCTCATTAAAATCCTTCTTACTAAAAACAGCTCCTAATATTTTCCAATGTATGTAATTTCTAGCACGACAAAGATATCTGTACCTGACTATTTAAATGAGGTCTATAAAAAAGCGAGCAAGTAGAAAATAGATCGAAAGCCCAGCGGTATCTACAATGGTTGAAATCATCGGGCCACTAATAATAGTCGGATCGATATCAAAACGGGTCGCTAACGTAGGAACAACTGTCGCGATTGTGGTAGCGCACACAACAACAATCGGTAATGTCAAAGCCACCGTAAGCGCAATTTCCCACCCTACTCCCCAGATATACGCGAGGGCAAAGCCCATTAAGCCCATAAATAGGCCTAGAAAAAGACCAACTGTTACTTCTCTCAAAACAGCCTTGCCCAATGTGGCTAAGCGCACTTCTCCCAGCGTTATGGCCCGAATAATGGTAGCAACTGTTTGAGATCCAGCATTTCCTCCCGTTCCGGTAACTAGTGGGATAAAAAAGCCTAACGCAATGGCTTTTTGCAACTCATCTTCAAAAGCCTGTAACACAGCTCCGGTCATAATCGCGGCCAAAAACAAAAGCATTAGCCAGCCAATGCGAGCCCCAATAACACGTTTTAACCCGGCCGAGAAATAAGGCTGATCAAGCGGTTCCGATCCACCTAATCTCTGAATATCTTCCGTTACTTCCTCTTCCAGTGCGTCCATCACATCATCGACCGTAACAACCCCAATAAGTCGTTCCTGCTCGTCAACAACAGGAATAGCAACGTAGTCATACCGGGCGATGAACTCGGCTAATTCTTCTCGGTCGGCCGTAGCATGAATAGAAAAAACGGATGGAAGCATAATTTGCTCAATACTTTCTCCCAACTGCGACAAAATCAAATTTCTAATAGGAACAACACCAATTAAACGCTCATTTCTGTCTACCACATACAAGTAATGAATCGTTTCAATTTCTTCAAGAGATCGTAAATACTCTAGGGCATGGGCCACACTCCATTGACGCCGTAATGAAATAACAACACGGTTCATGATCCGGCCGACCGTATCATCTTCATACGCCAAGATTTCACGGACTTCATCAGCCTCCGTGTCATCCATTAGGTCAAGCAGACGATCAGATATCTGATCTGGCAGTTCATCAAGAATTTCGGCCGCGTCATCCATCGGCAACTCATCAAGCAACGTTGCCAGCTTCTGATCATCGACTCTCTCGATCAGCTCCGGTCTGATCAACGCACCCGTTTCATCCAGAACCTCACTACCAATCTCTACCGGCAAACGCCGAAAGATCTGAACGGCCTGAGTCGTGCCTACATCCTCAAGCAAAAGTGCAATGTCAGCCGGATGCATTTTCATGACGAGGGCTATCAGGGTCTCCCACTCTTCTTTCTCTAACAATCTAAAAATAATTGCGGCATTTGGTCGGTTCGTTTCTGGCATATTCAGAAAATCCTTTGTCTTAAATTTATTTCACATTCAGTATATTGTTTCATTCAGCCATTAGCAGGTTAACTTTTTAAATAGGAGCTCAAAAGAGAATCAAGGAAAAGTCTGCTGCTTAATCATGCCTTGATCACTTGCATATTTGCAAAATAACATCATCTGAGCAATATTAGAGGTCCTACGCCTCCTAATCTTGGAGAGTCAGGCGTGAGTTTATTTATCCAATCTTGTGTGCTTTAAGCACAATCACATTGAAGAGGAACGATGAAAAAAGCACTATTCACACTATCTGTTGCGGGAGGAGTAATCATGCTTTTGCTCGTAACATTTTCCGGCCTTGCGCAAGAAGAATCAGTCACAGGCATATTTCAAACCCTAAGAACGGCCGATTACCTTGAACATTCTCAAACACCCCCGGCCGCAGTTACCCAAAACTTTACCTCGGAAACAGTGGCTGCAGATTGTACAACTAACCAATGTATATTCTTGCCAGTTTTAGAATTAGCTCCGAAATTTTATGACGCCCAAGTTCTGCATAAAAATAGCTGTTCAAGTGAGTATACGCGCACATTCTACTCAGGCGGCGACACTATAAATCTTAAAAAGGGGGTCCGTGAATTTGCGATTGGCGGATTTGCAGCCGGGTACCAAGGCTCTCGTTATGAGACATATTTTGTGATTAATGGTCAAGAACGCAGAGACATTGCAACTTCTGGAATCATTGGGACTAATAATTTTGGATTTGGAACACAAACTTTGATCTTTGGACCACCGGGAACAACTAGCTGTAATGCTGAGTTCTCCGCCGGACGGAGCTATCAGGCTCACATTCTAATCGATGGGATGCTGGTGCAAATACTAACTGTCAATATTATTGACTAGAGCAGGCCACATTACTCCTAGAAATCTCCAGAAAGGTCAATTTTACAAAGCTAGCTTCTGGAGATTTTAACCATAATGCTCACCCCGATACTTCTCCGGAAGTAGGTCAGCGATAGCCTGCATCATCTCGTGTCCATATTGATCGATTAATTTTTTCTTTTCGGCACCACGAACTCCAGCAGGGACCTCAAACGGTCCTAGCGGTTTACCAATATGCATTTTGACCTGAGTCCGACCTAATTTAATTAATCCGCGCTCAATATTCTCTGTGCCTTCAAATGCAATCGGAACAACCGGTACATTTGCCTGCACGGCCATCCATGCGCTGCCGGGCCGGGCCGCAAACAGCGCAACCGGCTCATGGCGAGTGAAATCAAAAGGCAAATCAGCTGTTGATTCACCACGGGCTGCCGTATCCACCACCAACCGAGTAATTCCCCCTTCTGGAAAAATTACCAGCCAGTCACCTGACTTAAGACGATTAACGCCATCTTTGAGCGATTGACGATCAACTACACCCCGATTGGTAAAAATCAGTCGATCCTGATGAGCTTTAAGCCCCGGTGCAAAGATAGGGCTATCTAGCAGTTCGGCCGTTGCAAAAAAACTTGGCCGATAGGGTAACTCGGTATAAAGATATGGAATTTCAAAAATTGAAAAATGGTTGCTGACAATTAGAAGACCACCAGCCGCAGGATCGGGTAAGTTATCTTCACCAATAATCGTTAGTTTTGTTTGAGCCAACATGGTTGCTTGCGCAGCCATTAGGTAACTTTGACCAATGATCCAGTTTTTCACAATAGTTGGTAGCAGGTAGTTAGTGACCTTTGGCGGAGCAATCGGTTTACTAAATACCGTCTACAAAGCCGAAAGCCACTAACCAGTATTTAATCCCGTATTGTGGCGTTCAATTTGTGCTTCAATCCACCAATAATCTTATTACGCAGCTTGGTCACATCTTTGTCTTTCAGCGTTTTATTTGGAGACTGGAACGACAAGTGGAATGCTAAACTGCGCTTGCCATCAGGAATTGAATCCCCTTCATAAACGTCAAATAGCTCAACATTCTTAAGCAAGAAGCCGCCACCTTTATTAATCGCCTCTTGAACATCGGCCGCATTAACATTGGTGTCCACGATCACGGCCAAGTCTTCTTGAACCGCAGGATAAGGGGTGATGGGATCGAACTTGACCGCGTCACGTACCTTTGGCAACAAAATATCTAGGTCGATTTCGACCGCCATCACCGCTGAGCTTCCCCGAAAATCAAGGTTCTCTTTGACCAACGGATGGACTTCACCCATCCAACCTAAGATTTTGTCGTTCAGCATTAGCTTCGCTGTCCGGCCGGGCCGGAAAGTTGGGTGTTCACCGACTTCCATCTTGAAATTCAAAATGTTTAGCGAACCGATCAGATCTTCAACCACACCCTTGATATCGTAGAAATCAAGTTCGGCCGGTACGTCCGCATCTTGCCATGCAACCTTGCCACGTTCACCCGTCATCACCATTGCGATACGGGTGTTTTCTGTCGGCAAATCTCCCTCTTCATTTGGAAGATAAACCTTGCCTACTTCAAAGATCGAAATCCGTTTGGTGTGGCGGCTATTTTCAGCCGCAATTTCAGCCACAGATGCGAGCAAGCTATGACGCATCGCCACCCGGTCGGCCGAAACATAGTTGGCCAACGTTACATAACCACGATCATCGGCTGGTCCGGTCGCCAGCAACTTGTTCTCACGCTCCGGCGTCGTTAAACGATAGGTGATGATTTCCTGCATGCCTAGATTGACCAGCGTATCTTTGAGCAACATCTCACGCTCAAGCATGACATTCCCCCGCTGAACGGGCAAAGCGTCTGCCATTTCAGTGGCTGGCAAATTATCATAGCCGTACATGCGGCAGATTTCTTCTACAATGTCGTGTTTGCCCACAATGTCTATACGATGGTCAGGGGCAGTTGCGATGATCGTGTCGCCGTCTAATTCAACGACAAACTCAAGTTTTTCTAGATGCTCTTTGCACTCAGCCGCGGTGATATCAACCAAGCCTGACCAGCGTTGTACGTAGCTTAGATCAGTCTTAACCGTGACTGTTTCGGCCGGTTGCGGGTAATAATCGATGATTCCTTGAGCTACGGTACCACCTGCGTAAACACGCAACAGATCGGCCGCCCGTTTACACCCTAAAATCGCTTGCGA
>JBGCDP010000171.1:0-12190 GCA_045105475.1 Anaerolineae bacterium | reverse complement strand
GTTCATTTAGTTTGGCCATCTTCAAGCTATCTGGGTCAAATGTATCTGGCCCCAACGATTCAATAATTGATTCACTCAAAGATATATTTAGAACACCACGTGCGGCCCATCCGGCCGAATATTCAATGGGATGGATGATCACATCTGGGAGTCGATTAGCCTCGGCCGCCCCTTCTATGATGTCGGGCAGACGATCATTGTCGATTAAGACAAACTCCATATGCAGACCATAATCAGCATCAAGTGCCTCAGTCATCTGCTCCAAAACCTGCTGGTGTGCCTGACTCGTTTCATTAATCCATACTGTCAAAATGGGGTTGAGCGAGCTTGAATTCACCTCTTTGCTTCCGAGAGAAGGTAACGCCTCACCTGTAGGCGTTGGGGCTGCATAGAAAGATACTTCGTCGGGTTGTTCCCCAACAGGTACACGGGTCTGTGTTAAACGTGGTGGAGCAGATAGCGCCGAGCAAGCGAGCAGAAAGCTGGGTAGAATGACCAGCAAAAAGATTGTTTGAATAAACCGAAGAAAAAAGGTGGACCGAATAGATTTCATAATTTTAGGCCAAGGCTCAAAACAAGGAGTTTAATTCCGGTCTGCAATTAATTGTAATCCTTTAAGTGTTAGCCAAGGATCGACAATGTGCAAAATATCGGTAACTGAGTCAATGATTGTAATAAGCCCACCTGTTCCTATGATCTGTATCGAACTGGACGTCGGATCTAATTCTTTGAGCTCTTCCAGTATTTTAGGCACTAATCCCTCCAGCATCATCGCGTACCCGTTAACCAGCCCGGACTGAATCGCATGCACTGTATTGCGGCCGATGACAGTTGGAGGAGGTAACAGCTCAACTTGGCTCAGCTTGGCCGCGCGAGAAAAGAGTGCGTCAGATGTAATCCCTAAACCAGGTGAAATGACGCCACCGATAAAGCGGCCGTCTGATGTAACGACGTCTAATTTGGTGGCTGTTCCCATATCAATGACGATAGCGGCCGCCCGAGGTGGTGAAAAGTGATGCGCGGCCGCCACATTGGCCAAACGGTCAGCACCCACTAGAGTTGGCACATCTGTCTCATTCTTAATACCTAAATCAAGTTCAGTTGTGATAAGGAGTGGCGTCAAGTTCAAGTAGGTTTCGCAAGCCTGATGAACAGAGGGGGTTAGCGTTGGCACAACACTAGCCAAAACGATGCGCTTAAGCTTACTAATCGAAACGGTGTCGCGCACAAGGCTACGCAAGTGAATGCCTAACTCATCGGCTGTACGATTACGCACGGTGCGCAAACGCCATTGAGTTAACCAAGCTCGCCCATCCCAAACACCTAAAACCATATTTGTGTTGCCAATATCGATTGCTAGAAGCATAGGGCGGGATTATCAGGGATCGACTTGCAACATGCAAAAATCTGTACTTGCTCAATTAAAGTTGCCATTTATAATCCCATCCGATAAATATCGGCAGAGTCATCGCCGGAGCACCTGCGACCTGCATTTTGTACCCTGCTTTATCCAATATAATCTACAAAACCCATAAGGAGTTCCTCCTGTGCTTGCAAAAGTTTTAAGCTGTGCGACTGTCGGCCTACAGGCTGAAATGATTCATGTTGAAGTTGATTTAGCCAAAGGAATGCCCGGTGCGACCATTGTTGGGCTCCCTGATGCAGTTGTGCGAGAAAGTCGTGACCGTGTGCAAGCCGCTATTAAAAATAGTGGCTTAAGCTACCCTGGAGCAAAACGCCTAACGGTCAACCTAGCACCGGCCGATGTTCGCAAAGAAGGGCCAGCCTACGATTTGCCGATCGCGGTCGGCATCCTCGCTGCATCTCGTCAGATTTGGCAAGGGCAAATCGAAGAAGCTCTATTCATTGGTGAATTGTCGCTTGACGGTTCACTCCGGCCGGTCAAAGGGGTTCTGCTTATGGCAGCGCTTGCGCGTGACAACGGGCTAAAAAGGTTGTTTGTTCCCACAATGAATGCTCATGAAGCCGCTCTTGTCCCGGATGTTGAAGTGATTCCTGTTGCATCACTGGCGCAGTTGGCAGGCCACCTAACAGGGATGGCACCTATCGAAGCGCTAAAATTATTAATTGACGAGGCGATGCTGGGTGAACCCAAATATTCGGCCGACTTTGCCGATATTATGGGGCAAGCCCATGTTAAACGAGGGATGGAGGTCGCGGCTGCAGGTGGCCATAACATCCTTTTGACCGGCCCCCCCGGAACTGGCAAAACGCTTATCTCAAAATCTTTGCCGGGCATCATGCCACGTATGTCTGTCGATGAAGCGCTTGAGGTCACGAAAGTTTATTCGGTGGCAGGCGAATTACCAGCTGATCGGCCGCTGGTTCTCGAACGGCCGTTTCGTTCACCCCATCACACAGTCAGTTACGCAGGTTTGGTCGGTGGTGGAGCATGGCCTCGGCCGGGAGAAGTCTCTTTGGCCCACAGAGGTGTGCTGTTTCTAGACGAGTTACCTGAGTTTGGCAGCAAACTGATCGAAGTGTTACGCCAGCCATTAGAAGGATTGCCTCGTGAGATTTCAATTTCGCGCGCAACCGGAACAATTACCTTCCCCGCAAGTTTTATGCTCGTTGCGGCTCAAAATCCATGCCCTTGTGGTTATTATGGGGATCCGAAACATGCTTGCTCTTGCTCAAACAGCATGATTACCCGCTACCGCAAACGGATATCAGGCCCGCTGATGGACCGCATTGACATCCATATCGATGTGCCCCGCATTGCGTTTGAAAAACTACACAACAGTGAAAGGGCGGAGCCATCTAGCAAAATTCGCGAGCGTGTGGAAGCGGCTCGCAGACTCCAGGAAGAGCGTTTGAAAGACAGCGGCCTGCAGTGTAATGCGGATATGGGGCCAGGTGAGGTACGAGAACAATGCAGATTAGATGATGCAGGAACACGTTTGATGCAAAGTGCTATGGCTCAAATGAATCTAAGTGCACGTTCGTTTCACCGCATTTTGAAATTATCACGTACAATTTCAGACTTGGCGGGAGATTCTCAAATTAGCACCTCGCATTTAGCAGAGGCGTTGCAGTATCGGCCGAAACCACTTATCTAGATATTGGATTAGCTCAATTTGTTCAAAATTCGTTCACTCAAGCCTGATCATATTGGTGCAATTGCTCAAATTGAGAAGGATAGTCGCATCTCACCATGGACGGCTAAGCAGTTTACGGCCGAGCTTGAGAATGCCAACAGTCGGCCGCTTGTGCTTATTGAAGATCAAACGGCTACTGTCGTCGGTTATGTTATTCCTTGGATGATTGCAGGTGAAATTCAAATCCAAAACATTGTTGTAGCAAAAACACATCGAGGGCTGGGGCTGGGGAGCTTGTTGCTTAATATTGCCTTGGACGTAGGCTTAAAGGCTGGATGTGATCAAGCGATTTTAGAGGTGCGGGAGTCAAATAAACCTGCAATCGGTTTATACCATCAGTACCAATTTGTGATAGTCGGCCGACGTGAAGCCTATTATCGTGATGGCGAAAATGCCTTACTCATGACGGCTGGGCCGTTTACGACCGAGAATGAACGAGAGGATTACAGGCAATTTATTAGTAAACAAGCCACCAAGTTACAGGATCGGCTACAATTCCAAGTCGGATAAAACTCCTTTTCAACTGATATCACTATATGCACATTTTAATTACTGGCGGAGCCGGATTTATTGGCAGCAATACAACTGAATATTTTCTACGGCAGGGAGCCCAAGTTACTATATTCGACAACTTAAGTCGGCCGGGTGCTGATGCTAACCTTGAATGGCTTCATACTTTAACCACTAGCCAAAAGTTAACTGTCATCAAGGGAGATATACGGGATGCAGCAGCGCTAGATAAAGCGGTTGTAGGCGTTGATGCGATTATTCATCTGGCTGGACAGGTAGCTGTTACAACATCAATCCAAAATCCACGCGAAGACTTTGAAGTCAACGCAATGGGGACCTTCAACGTCCTTGAAGCGATGCGCCAGTTTGCGCCTAATGCGGTCTTGGTTAACGCTTCAACCAATAAAGTTTACGGTGGCATGGATCAGCTCATCATCGAAGAAAAAGAGACACGATACAGCTATCAAGATTATCCGTACGGTATTCCTGAGAATTTTCCACTAGATTTTCACTCCCCTTATGGCTGCTCAAAAGGAGCCGCTGATCAGTACGTTATCGACTACGCTCGCATCTACGGATTAAAGACAGTTACTTTGCGTCAGTCATGCATTTATGGGCCTCGTCAGTTTGGCGTTGAAGACCAAGGTTGGGTCGCTCATTTCATTATCGCGGTGCTAAAAGGAAAGACGCTTTCGATTTATGGTGACGGGAAGCAGGTCCGTGATATTTTGCATATTAGTGACCTAATTAATGCCTATGATGCGGCCATTCAAAACATTGATCAGATTTGTGGCACAGCCTTAAATATAGGAGGTGGCGCGGCCAATACAATGTCGATTTGGGCTGAATTTGGCCCCCTACTTGAAGCACTGCATGAAGAAGAGATTGAGGTCAACAAATTGGATTGGCGGCCGGGTGACCAGAAGGTATTTGTAGCTGATATTCGTTCAGCTCAAGACAAATTAAATTGGTCACCCACAATTTCAGTAACTGCTGGAGTCAGCTCTCTTTTCAACTGGGTTTCTGCAAATCAGCATCTGTTTTAATCTCTAAGCCTGCACCCTTTATCTTCTTTAACTAAGCAACATCAGTGTGCCTACGGCCGCATTTTGCCTGCAACTCTAACGACAGAATAGGAAATAAGTACCCTTAGAATTATTTGTAAGGTCAGCTGTATGGCTTCAGGATGAAACTGGAGATGAACACAACTATCTGACTCATCAACGCTTTTGCAATTCTAGTCAGGCTAAAACTTATTACAAGAGTTGTTATGGGTGGATCATGCCCCATCACTAACAGCCGAAAAACATCGTGACAATCCACAAGCTACTCACCAAACAACTGGAGATTTTAAAGGTTAATCCTCACCGACCACCCTCAACAGAGGAGTGGGAAAGGCTGCTTCAAACGGTGAGTCAAACCTACCAAAAAGCTGAGACCGCAAATAGGGGCTTAAATGCTCATGTTCAAACTTTAGAGAAACGAGTAGATAGCCAACTATTGCCAGGCACTGACAATAGAGATTTGCTAGGCACAGTTTTTGAAACGATGGGGGATGGTATGTGCACCCTCAACAAAGACGGCCGATTAATTCTGATGAATCCGCAGGCTGAAAAAATGTTAGGTTGGGATCAGGTTGAGATGCATGGGGAGCTCATTCTCGATGTGATTTACCCAATAGACTCCAGTTCACTTTCCCCAACACAAAAACTCTTTCGGAAATTGCAGGCAGATGGGGAAATCGATTTTCCTGAAGCGATTTTTAGAACAAGCAGTGGCCATATTTTAAATGTCTCTTTTTCGCTTTCTACAATTACCCACAGAGATAAATTTGCTGGAGCAGTCTTAGTATTTCGAGATATTTCAACGATTTTGCATGCTCAATCTGAGCTATCGCATCAGCTAGAACAAACATTACTACTCAATCGAGTCATTGGCGCCTTAACCTCAACGCTTGAAGCCAATGATATTCTTGAAACCTTATGTAGAGAGCTATGCAGCTTTTTAGGACTGCCACATGCAGCATTTGCTTTGGTTGATGAACCATCTGAAGGGATGAAAATTGTGGCTGAATATATAGCTGATAATGGACCTTCAGCTCTGGGCAAAATTATTAAGGTCCACGACAAAGATATTCAAGAGAAGGTGTTTAAAGCTCATCGAACCCTTTTCCTTTCAGGCAAACCGGGTGAGGATGATATTAACCTGCGAGAATTTGATTTAAGTCGTGGCACAGTTTCCTTGATGATCATTCCGCTAGTCGTATGCGGTGAAGTCGTTGGCACATTGGGACTCAACGCATCTCGACCCCGCCACTTTGATGAAACTGAGCTTGAGCTCGTCCAAAACATTGCCATTGTGGCTGGGCAGGCGCTTGAAAATGCGATTCTGTATAAAGATCTGCAGCATGAGCTAAATTATAAAGAAAGTATTCAGATGGAGTTGGTTGCCGCACGTGATGAAGCAGAGTCAGCAAACACATTTAAATCTCAGCTTTTAGCAAAAGTTAGCCATGAGTTGCGCACACCGCTATCTTCAATTGTCGGGTTTGCTGAAATGCTTGATTTAGGCGTTTACGGGCAGCTGGATCCAGGACAGGCAGAGGTCATTCGTCAAGTTATTTTGGCTAGTGAATATCTAGTTATTTTAGTGAATGATTTGCTCGATATTTCGAGACTTGAAGCAGGTAAGCTAAGTTTGGTAGCAACCGAATTTTCAGTTCACAATCTTATCGATCGAATTGAACGCGATTTGCGCCGACCTGCTTTAAACAAAGGGCTAGATTTACGCATCTTTTTGGATCAAGAACTACCGATTATTTTATATGGAGACATCGACCGCATCTACCAAATCCTCAATAATCTGATCGGTAATGCGCTGAAATATACAGAAGTGGGGCGTGTAGAAGTACATTTACGGGCAGAAAATGGGTTAAGGTGGTCTATATCAGTCCGGGATACAGGTTTGGGCATTCCGTACGACATGCAAGAAAAGATTTTTGATCACTTCCAGCAGGGTAATCTTGAAAACTTCGAGAAGTCTCTGTCTGGATTTGGACTTGGGCTAGCCATTGTCAAGCAGTTAGTTCACCTAATGGAAGGTGCTATAACACTTGAAAGTATACCAAGCCAAGGCAGTACCTTTACTGTCTCATTGCCGCTCCATCAAAGTAGAGGTACATTGCGACAAAGTTTTCCACCATCCGTAGAGAACGCTGTGACCTTGTGACAACCACAATCAATTCAACTTTGTAATTTAAAGGTTGAAGCGAAAAACCGTAGGTCTTATGACAGAATTAAACAACAACTTAATGGTCGAACAGCCTCATGCTATCATCGTTGAAGATGAAGAATCACTCTCAACTATTTTTAGCAAAGCGATTGATATGGCTGGTTATTCGGTAGAAGTAATTGCAAATGGGCAAGATGCACTGAATCGCTTCGAAAACTACGCACCTCAACTTATTTTGCTAGACCTACATTTACCGCAAGTAACAGGGGATGAGATCATCGAAAAGCTGAGACAGAACCCAGCTTTTGACAAAACTCGCATCATCCTAGCAACGGCCGACGCTCGATTGGGTAATCATGTAGAAAGCAAAGCTGATCTTGTTTTAATCAAACCAATCCGCTTTAGTACGCTAAAAAGACTAGCTTCACGTTTTAACCCAAGGACATCCGCTTAGTCCACCTTAAATTTATTCCCCATTTATTCATTTCATTGAAAGCCCTGTTTTATAGAAAAAACAGGGCTTTTTTTTGCTTTAGAAGCGACCTGCTTTACATGACATAATGTTGTGATTCTGCTACACTGCCAGCGATGAGTGCCACGGATGAAACATCAGAAACAGAGAATCAAAAGCAGCCAAGCAACATGCAAAGTCGCCTGCAATATTTAGGCCGCCGCTTTTCGATTCTATATTGGCTATCGCTGGTTTTTTATCCGCTTTGGTGGCTCATCACAACAGCTGCAGAATTTTTACGCAGTGGATGGCGCGCAACCCGGCCGAAACGCATTCGGCAAAGGCGTCGCTGGCGTTCAAAATTTTCGGTTCAGCGAGCAAGGTTCCAAGTTTGGGCCACCCGGCGCCAGCCGCCAATCAATGCTCACATCGCCATCGCAAACCCAAGCACGGCCGACTCTAATAATGAGCCGGTTGTATCAAAGGGGTTTAGCCGGAAAGTAACGCTCACAGCTTTAGCCAGCGTTGCGGTTTTAACCTTATCTGTCGCCTACCTGTTCACCTACCGGCCGACAATCACAGTTATCACCCAGTCAACCCCGCTGCCGGGTGGTCTTGAGTTGGCCGTTGTACCGACAGAAACACCAACTCCGACAGTTACCCCGACGCCAACCCAAACACCCACACCGACCCCCGTGATTATTGAACTATCGCCATGGCCAACACCCGACCCGCTGGCAGGGGGTGGATCAGTCGTTTTTGAATTACACAGAAACGGCAATAGTGATCTCTACGGGCTAGCCATCGGGCAAGAAAATCCGATTCGACTGACCACCCATTTAGCATCTGATACTGATCCAGCCTGGTCACCAGACGGCCGGAAAATCGCCTTTACATCACGGCGAAACGGCAACTATGATCTATTTGTGCTGGATATGCAGAGTGGGCAAATTGATCAAATTACCACCCAAACAGACTATGACGGAAACCCCTCATGGTCACCCGATGGACAATGGCTCGTTTATGAATCCCATCAGGGTGAAAATTTAGACATCTATATTATTCGAGTTGATCAAAGCCAAGGCCCGATACGGCTCACCGAAAATCCGGGCCCTGATTATGCGCCCGTATGGTCGCCAGACGGCCGAAAAATCGCGTGGAGCGGCATGCGGCGCGGAAACGCAGATATCTGGCTGATGTCGCTTGATACAGTTGGGGACAACCAAGCGATCAACCTAACTCAGACTGATTCAATCGATGAGGCTAGCCCAGCGTTTAGCCCCTTCGGTGAGCAGATCGCATGGAGCAGCCAAAGCAAAGTGGACAACAGCAGCCAAGTAATGCTGGCTGAGCTAACGGCAGATTCAAGCCAAATAAATGGCATTGTGCCGGTTGGGGCAGGCTCGTTTCCAGACTGGTCCCCGGCCGGAGATGCACTTGTTTGGAGTCAAGATACGGGAACCGCCGGCGTCCTGCTTATCGGCACAGTCAATCGTTTTGGGGTTGTACCCCAAAGCTTTTTACTTGATGGGATAGCAGGCAGCCCAGATTGGTCTGGGGTCGCATTAGCGGCCGAACCGGCCGGATGGCTGGCTCAAACAGCCAATGAACCGGACCTCATCCTGTTTAACGAAACTGTTTCAAATCAGCCAGCTGGCAATAACACAAATGAAACCACAGAGACCGACAATAGCGTTGCTGCAGATGTAACAGCCGCAAGAGAGCTGGTTGCCCCGCCCGTTGAGCTACGCAAAGTAGTTGAAGGGGACAATCTGCCATTTTTAAGTGATAGCGTAGATCAATCTTTTCTGGCCTTACGTGCACGCGTTGAAGCTGAAACCGGGATCGATCTTTTAGCAAATATCGAGCGAATGTTTGTGCCACTAAATGCAGCATCGCGACCGGGAGAGAGTGACGAAATTTGGCACAAAGCGGGGCGTGCGTTTGATTTAAACAGCGATTTAGCTTTAGACTTCAGCCCCGTTTTAGAGGTGGTGCGGCGTGATGGTGCCGACCGAACTTATTGGGAAGTCTTTATACGCGCAGAAAATCAAGATGGGTCACAAGGACGACCCATGACAGATATCCCGTGGGATTTTCGGGCACGCTTTGGCGATAATCCGGTTGATTATGATGCAGGCGGCCGACTAAAAGATGGGGTTCCAACGGGTTACTATGTCAGTTTAACTGAGCTGGCTCGAGACTACGGCTGGGAGTCAGTATCAGCCGATCGAAACTGGCGCACGTTTTATCCAGGGGTCCGTTTTTGGCAATTTGAAAAACGAGATGGGCTAACTTGGGAACAAGCGATGCTCGAACTCTACGAAGCGGATGAGTTGAACTAAACTGGCCTTCTCAACTCTCAGTCATGTCTCACGCGCAACTAAAAATTCAGCTACTCAAAATGTTGGCAGAGCTACAGCCAGTTGAAGATATTGATTTCCGGCCGATAGAAACATGGGCGCTTGAGGCCCGTTTGGGAGCCGCCGCTTTTGATCTAGTCGGAAAAACAGCCAACGTGAACTATCCTACTTGGCAAAAGCAGTTCTACACCAATATTTTCCGACATACGCTACATCAAAAAGTATTTACAGAATTAGCGACGTCCCTACAGGCTAAAGAGATTGATATTTTACTCTTAAAAGGAGCTGCAATTTCTCGTTTAGCATGGAGCGAACCTTATCTACGTTTTCAGGCTGACGTCGATTTTATGGTGCGCCGTGAGTCAATGCACATGGTATCTGAACAGATGCTGGCGGCCGGGTTTGAGTTTAAAAAACCGCACGCAATCGGCCAATTTTTTGCAGATTTACCTTTAACCAACAAAGAGGGTCAGCTTGAAATGTACGCTCCAGTAAAACAAGATGTGATGATCGAAGTGCATAGTGAGGTCTTTTTAGGCCATGTTCAGCGTATCACGAGCGATCGTCAGGAACGTAAGCTTTGGGAAAAACGGGTGTCAATCGATTGGCCCAACGAAGCAAACGTTCAACATTGGAGACTCTCAAATGAGGATTTGCTGCTGCATACGCTGATCCACACAGCGGTTAACCACCAGTTTAATAAAGACACACAGCGGAATCTAATCGATTTGATCCGTTTGGAAAACAGGCTGGAAGTAGATTGGAACACGTTACATGACCAAATCAAATTAATGAAAGTGCAAACACCTGTTTGGCTGGTTTTGTCGATTATGCAGGATGTTTTCGGCCGAACAGAGTTTGAGCAACTTGCTAAACAACTAGAAGTCAGCCGTGTTAGAAAATTCCTCTTGAAAAAACTGGTCAACAAGGAAAGCATTCTTGACCTACAGGTTATCAATCAGACCAAATGGCGCTATGCACTGCTCTTACTCATGGTTGACCGGCCGCTTGACATGCTACGCCTACTTATGCAGCTACCCAAAATTTCCCAAGAACGCTAACCGGCGCAGTTGTTCCAGTTGTCTCTAAAGTCGATAAATTGCTCCGCTGAGCCTGCATTCCGCTGTAAAACAATAAGACCACCTGTGCGGAAAGTTGCTCCATAGTCATCGGGTTCTAGGCTTTGAATATACGTTTGAATTTGATCACACACAATGTATTGCTGATCATACAAGTTTAAGAAAATTAGGTCTGGGTCGATGGGTGCTTCACGCTGAGACGGAATGCCGATAATGAAGAGTCCTTCACGCTGAGCCAGATGAGCCGCATAATCGTTGGTGGTGACCAGCACACCATCGGCCGGAACTGCATCAAGAGCAAGTTTTACGACTTCGGCATTCCCAACCGGTTCAAAGGCTGAAGGGAGCAAAGATGTTTCTTGAAATGGGTTAGAAATCCAAAAACTTAGCAACGTTAAAACAATCGGCAATAAAGCATATAAGCGCCAATAATTATTTGTTAACATCCGATCTTTGATAAATAAAAGACCAAAAATAGTAGCAATAAAAATGATCGGAATGATCGGAATGGTGTAGTGACAGTAAATGGTTGATTGGCAAAAATGGTTTGAGAGCAAATTAATCGCCAAGGCAGGTAGTACCAGCAGCAGTTCACGGAAGCCAAATAGGGCGATTAAGCCAACCGGAAGCAGGAGCTGGAGGGCATAAAGCATATTGGCATCAGTAAAAAGATGCTGCCAAACGGCCAAAGGCTCGAAAATCATTGTTTGGATCATTTCAAACGGATTTGATCCTAGCCATGCGTAACGGGATAACGTATCGATCGATTCACCACGTACGGTAGGCAACAGCCAGAAGGCGGTAAACCATGTGAACACCATGCCGAAGATGGCCCAAGCCCCGCCCCATTTAAATTTTCTCCAGCGAAGAATGGCGTACAAGCCAAACATGGTTACTGTAAATCCCATATTTTCTTTGCACAATAATGGAATAAACAAGAAGAATGAGGCTAACGACCAACGGCCGGTTTCCATCATGTAGAAAGCTGCAATGAAGGCAGGAATAACAAAAATCTCGATATGGAAATCGAAGCGAGCAATAAAGCCAATAGCGGGGTAAAGCAAATAAACAATGGCCAGCGCAGCCGCTACAACATCATCTTGTAGTTTGAGTTTGGCAAGGTAATAAATCGGGATTGTCGCAGAAGCCAAGACAAGCACCTGTATGATTAACAGAGTGCGGGGTGTTTGCCATAAGGCATAAAAAGGGACTAGAAAAAGAAGCATCGGCCGAAAATGATCGGCAAAAGAGTTATCAACTTCGACCGAGCTAGCAAAAAATCGGCCGTTAAGCGTATTCCAAACGATTTGCTCGTTGATGGCCAAGTCATAGCCGGTCGAGTTAAACAGACTGTGTCGTGAGAGACTTAGCCACATGTAACCGGCTACAAATAATGTGACAGCAACAGCCAGCACGCCGACGATGGCCCATGCTTTA
>JBGCDP010000170.1:0-87937 GCA_045105475.1 Anaerolineae bacterium | reverse complement strand
CGGCTCCCAGCGTGTTGTCGGGTTAATCCCACACTCAGGGGCAGAATCATGCTGTGTCACTAGATTCCCATCTTGATCGATGACATGCACGAAGGCTTGATAATTACGATCAAACGCTTGTTTTACATCCCAATACAACACGGCCTCAACGTGGCCGCTTTTGATAGATATGTCATATCCAGCCAATGTCACCCGTTCACCCAACGGCACATCTAACGGATTTAAGCCGCCAAAGCGAGGCTTGCTAATTTCGGCCGGAGTAAACATGCGTGAGCCAAGGTGGAAATCAAATCGATCTGTCGCAAAAAGTGATAAATTTTCACTGATTTCAAATTCAGCCTTATCAACTGTCAAAATCGGATTAAAAGCGATCGGATCTTGTACATTTTCACTGAGTAAAAACAGGTCGGCAATATCACAGTGGGTGCGAGCAGCCTGAGCCATATACCAATTCGTGATCTCTTCTTCTTCATTACTGGCATAAACCAGCCCGTCTAAATTACTCTGACCCAACTCCCGCCACCCAGCCTGATATGGAAAACCAAATAGGCCAAATGTCGGAGGTTTGTCCCATGTTGTCCAGAATAATATCGTGTTCGGCCGAAGGCTGTCCCAATGACGCTGTACTTCACCCGGCCCCCACGTAAAGAGCAAAAAGATATAGCTGGCACAAACCAGGAACCATATCGCAAAGCCACCCCAGCCTAAACGATATAGCCAGACATTCGGCCGACGCAGCTCTGCGATTTTGTCGATTCCTAAGGCCGCAACCAATACGAGACCGGGGAAAAATGTATAAACATGGGTGCGAGGGACCGAAACAATAACGGTGTAAAAAAGGAGTGGCACCAGCAAAAACAATGCGCCCCCTATTTTTATCACCGATGGTTTTTCGAGTCGCCAAAGCGCATAGAAACCAACTAGGGCAAAACCCCCAAAACCGATGATGGCCCAACTGCTGTTGTAAAAGGTGACCATCTGCCACACATCAGCAAGACTGCCCCCAGCCGATGTGTCTACCCGCTCGTTCAATAGATAACCAATTGCATTCTGAAAATCTGGCCCTAAAAGAAAGGGAATATAAAACAAACTGAGCATCAACAAGCCTGTTCCAGCCGCGGTTGCAACAGCTTTAATCGGGATCTCTTTCGCCTGATACCAACGAGACATAAGCAGAGTTAGGATCGCTGGAACAAACAAAACCGCATCGTAATGTGATAGCAAACCGGCCGCCAGTAAAATTGCGACCAGAATTAGGTCAGGCTTACGCCCCGTTTCCCGATATCGTTCAGCCGCCAACAACGCCCCAATCCCCCACATCATCACAAGGGATTGATATTGCACCACTCGGCTAAACGCGACATGAAAGCCAACGATTGCAAGCAAGCAACCTGCCAACATCGCTACTTTGCGGCCGAACCAGCGATCGGACAAACGAAAAAACAGTGCCAAAGAAAATATATTGCACAACAAAAACGGGAGCCTAACCCAAAAATCATTGATCTTTCCAGCTGCGCCCCAGACACTCATAGCCAACAGTATCTCCATCGGCCCTTTACGATGCAGCAGCAATTCAGCCCCGTCACCCAAGAGTGCATCGGCCGCACGCACTAGCACAATCCCTTCGTCACCTTGAATTTCTCGGTAACCAAACCAAGGTAAACGCAAAATCAATGCGATAGCTAACGGGAGCAAAAACCAAAGCCAATTCTCAACCAAATCATGCTTAAATTGAATAGACGGCTCTTTACGAAAAAACAGATGAACAATGATTGGAAATAGGGTGAGCAATAAAGGCAAAGAAATGAGTAATACAATAGGTATCTCTTGGCCCAAATTTGTTACAGCTAAAATGATTGCTAACAAGATGGCTAAACTTCCTGCAACAGAAAGTAATAGCGCCTCCCCAGTTAATTTCTCTGTTGGCCATAGTTGGCTAAAGCTAGCCCACGCTACACCCGGCCAGAACATAGTCATGAAGATAGCAGCAATCGGCCGACTACCAAATTCAACAGGCAATAACAGCCACCCGGCCGTCAAAATAGCTCCAACTAAAACAATTAAATATGTGCTACTTAGATTTTTCTCTTTGCTTTGCCCAAAATATGCCACCCCCGTATTTTACCCCACAATCAGCATGCAGTAGCGCACCCATCATACGAAAACCAATCAGAAACTATGCGTCTTCAGTAATATCCAACACAAACTGCTTTAACTCTTCGATGTGATCTAAATCAACGTCCGGCATGACCAAACCATCTTTAACACGTGCACCGTCAAATTGCAGCCCGACAGGGCTAATCGATAAGTCACGAGAACCGGTAAATATCTGCAGATTTCGCACAATCCGATCAGATGACCAGTTGTCATCAATTACCCGTGGCTGACCTTTGAATTCAATATTGTCCGAAAGCATCCAGTTATTGCTTTGTGGCGTGGAGAAGATCAACCGGCGATTCGTTACAACAAGGCGCCACTTTAAATAACGAAAATTCTCAAAAAGTGCATAGATTAGCCAAAGAATTAAAAGCACAATTGGAATGAGCATATTCATCAATGGCTGGTTAAACAATCCGGTATCAAGCCCAAAAAAACCGACCACCAGTGACATAAAAACCGTAAAAAGAACGATATTAAGCCCATAATTCGAAAACAAATAAGAGCTGAAATTTCGGTACCATGATTGGTAAATCACCAGTCGAACAGACTCATTGTGGCTCATCTTGATGCCTGAAACCTTTTTGGGTAAAAAGGCACTATGCAAAGATGTAGGTAATACACGCTCCCACCATTTTTCAAGGCGAATAGCGGTACTACGCGCCTTCCCCCGTATATCGGTCTGATTTTCAGATAAAAAACTTAGGTCGACAGTTGGCTGACTTGTCACAGATCAATCTCACAAAACACAAAAGTGCAGCATAATGGTTTTGTTGAAACCAATCATAATGCACTTAATTGCCACTCTTAATTTTATTTTCCGGGAGTGGTTGAAACGGCCGGAATAATTAACTGCTCACCGACAAAAATAAGATCATTATAGCGATTATTAGCAGCCCGCAAATCATCTATTGTGACACCATATTGTGTAGCAATATCAGTTAACGTATCTCCTCCAACAACCGTATGAATCCCAGAGCTTCCTACAACAATTGCGGAACCTGTTTCACCACCTAATACACCAGGAACCGGTGTAGCTTCTCCGGGAAAGAGAGATGGAACAGATGTGGGTGCAGGCAATAGAATTGTATTTGCATTGTTATCAGGAGAAACCGAGTCTTCGATCAATACAGAAGTTGTATCGACAAACTCTCTTAACTCAACGGATGTTTGAGCGTTCTGCAAGCGCGTATTAAGCCAGTTTGGCAGCATTGTATCGATCAGCCAGCCGACGACAACAATAATAATTAACACACCAAGAAAGTAGCTCAGAATGTTAGTTAAAGGTTTGGCCGCTAAATCCTGCCTAAAAATAAGGTAGAAAAGCCACGCTACGCCTATACCGAGAGGAATAAAAATGAGGAGATTTACAAAGTTCATGATATTTTGCTGCAGATTTAATTAACCTGCGAAATAAGTAAATATTTTTATTAAAGACTTCTGCAATTACTCACTTCTAGTCCTCTCAATAATAGAAAGAACGAGTTCCCGTCCTTTTGGAAAAAACTAAGGGAGGGAGGACTTGCACCGCTAAGAACGTAAGTCTTGATAGTTTATTATGGCAATAACTCGGCCGGGTCAACAAAGCTATTAGCCACTTTGCTAAAAACTGAATAATGAACGTGCGGTCCAGTTGCATTACCAACTGCACCCATAACACCTACCGCTTGCCCGCGCACAACTTGCCCTTCCGAAACAAGATAGGAGCGTGGATGGAGCATAAGAACGATCCATTCATCATTTTCAATACGAATTGTCGTGTTATGCCATTGGTCCGTAAAAGTAGATATCTGTCCGGGCATAGGTGCTTGAAGCAAAGAGGACAGTTGAAAATTTGATATATCCATTCCTGGTAGAGCATATGAGCAACCATGAACATCTTGAGTTAAGACCGGTGAGTCAACCACTGGATTTAATCTTGGCAATAACGCCAAGTCAAGATCTTGAGGAAGATTAGCTAAGCACGTTTCGCCAACTGGCAATGCACTACGACTGAGCTGCATTTCGGCCGAACTATTCACCATCACTGCTGTAAATCGATAAGACATCCAATCATAAAGTCTGGTCGCCATATCTAGAAGCGCAATCGATAAGGTAGACGGCTCTTCAAGCTGATTTGGAATATCGTAATTATGCTCTTCCAAATCTGGGCCGCTACGAGTCATCCCCTGCATTGCTAAATGAACGGGCCAAGCACCGAGCTGTTGTACACGTACAGTACCGAGAACAATATCTTGATAAAGCATATTCTGATGAGCAGAATCGTAACCGTTCATCACATATGCAGATTGATCAGAATCACCTGACAAGGAAGCGCCTACACCAGCATTATACGCAAAATAACATTTTTTTATGAGCTCTGGATTTTGCGTTTCATAACGGATCTCTGGACACCGTTTTTTAAACTCACGGCCGGCAATCGCCAATTGTTCAGTCACTTCAAGATCGCTAATTGGACCAGGTGTAAAACAAGGTCGTTCACCAGACTGAACTAAATCATAAGCACCGATAATACCCGTACATAAACTTGGGTTTACCGCTTCCATTCCTGCTTCTTTATACCAAAGCACCAAAGGCACTTCACGCGGTATGTCATTGCGCTTCGCAACAACATCAGAAATAGAAGACCATTTAATCACTTTTACCTGAATTTCAGGCGAAAGTGCGTAATGGCTCTGCATATAGTAATCAGACCCACGCATAATCCCCAATACAAAAAAGATCAGCAAAAATGAGTCAAGAACGCCACGAAAAAGGCCTGTAGCAATATGGTAAGGTGACAGCCCCAAAGATGGCAAAAGAACAAATCTCACCCATTCTCTAAGCCAATCTGGGAACAAAAAAAGCCCGATGTCTGCCAAGGACATTGGGCCATTATAGCTTTGTATTATGTCAACCGTCAAGCTTTATGTTAACCAGTTCCAAGGTCCCACCACTGGTAACGTCTCAAAAGTTACGAATTTTTACTAGCTAGGTAAATCCCAAAAGAAAGGCAAGATTCCCAACATTAAGAATGCAAACAGCCCGACGCCAGTACTGTACCCGATCAGCCAAAGGGCACGCGAACGAAGGTTGCCCCGACTTAAAGCGTAATCCAAATTTCTCTCAGACCATACCATCAGCCCCAACCAAATTGTTCCCAATGCAAATCCTGTAAACCGAGTCAAAGCGCCAATCGTAAAGGGGTACCAGCCAGGCAACCGCCACTGCTCACTATTAACCCATACTACGTTTACGTACAAGAACAAAGCATAGAGCTGGAAAAAAGCCCACGCCAAAACAATTGTAAATGCGATCCACCAAAGGTACCTTTCAATTTCAGGCCAGATTGGGGTGCGCCAATCATCTTTGCTTGTTTTTGACATCAATTTCCTCCTATAGGAACTGAAAACCAAGACATTATGAAAAACAAAAGCCCTGCTATCTTAATGACAACAGGGCTTCATTTTACTGCAAGTAGAGGAAATATGTATTTCCTCTACCTAAATATCTACTTTCAATTACTGGCTAGAACGTGTCCATTCAGCAATGTTCCACATTTCAGAGTCCCAAGCGTTAATACGGAAGCCAAGAATATCATTCCCAGCCGCTGAAACACTCGCACGGTCTGTAATCGGAATCATAGCGTAATCTTGTACAAGGATGTCATTCAATTGCTTAATGAGCTCAGCTCGTTGATCAATATCACCGGTCCGAGTTAACTCTTCATGCAATGCAACATAATCCTCGTTTACGTAACGGGGAATATTAGAAGTTCCCCAGCTGTTATCTGGTCCAGGAATTTCGCTTGGTAGCCAGCTACCAAGATATCCTTGGATATCTAAACCAGATGCACAGTTCGTATACATTTCTACGTCTGTATAGAATTTAGCATAAGTATCTGGGCTAGATGGGTCACCGCCAAAGAAGACAGATGCGTCTACGTTCCGCAATTCAGTCTCAATTCCAATTTCAGACCACCATTGTTTGATCAGAGCTTGGTACTGTTGACGTACTGCGTTGGTAGAAGTTTGATAAAGAAGGCTCAAAGGAATGCCATCTTTTTCACGAACGCCGTCACCATCTGAGTCAACAATTCCAGCTTCATCCAATAGTGCTTTTGCACCGTCAATATCTTGAGTCAAGCAAGAATTGTTTGCAGAAGATGCAAACGCAGGGGGACCAGGAACAACATTACAAGTAGGATTAGCCAAACTGCCATAGCCAACGGTTGTTAAAGTATTACGGTCAATCGACATTGAAAGAGCTTGTCGAATGTTCTTGTCGCTCATCAATGGATGCGGGTTAGTACCATCCAAGTAGAGCGAACGATCATCACCTAATGAAGGATCATCATTGGTGAAGTTCACCATAATGCGCTCAACACAAGTACCAAATGAATTGGCAACTTTACCATTACCGGCTAATTCCATGTTTGCCAAAACTTCAGGTGGAACTTGAGTGTTCCAGGCATAGTCAGCTTCATTGGTTTCTAAAACAGCACGTGCTGCATCTTCAGCCGAACCGCCACCTTTCATAAACAGTTCGCTAAAATATGGCTGATTTTCGTTCCGATAAAATTCATTTGGAACAAATAGCGCACTGTCATTTGACAAGAACTCAACAGGGACAAATGGACCAGTCCCAACTGGCTTAAAGTTTTCTTCTGTACATTGTGCTGCAGCAGCACCGATACAATCAGCAAACTGCGCACGTTGGATTACAGGAGCGGCATTACCTACAAATGCTTCATATGGATATGGGCGTGCCTCTTTGAAAATAATTTCAACTGTAAAGTCATCTACAGCTGTAATCGTATCAATTGACTCAAATAAGTTACTGCTACCACAACCGGTCGCTGGGTCGATGCAATATTCATAGGTAAAGACAACATCATCAGCGGTAAAAGGTGTACCGTCATTCCACATGATACCTTCTTTAAGAGTCCATGTAATCGTGGTTAGATCTTCAGAAAATCCACCATTCTCTAATGTTGGAATCTCCGCAGCTAAGAATGGAACCATTTTTCCAGTGTCATCAAAACGTGCAAGGGGTTCAATCACAACAGATGCTGCCAACTGTTCTTTACCACCACCTGATTGGTATGGGTTCAAATTTGAAGGAGCCTGCCACAGCAGCGCAACTAAACGATCCCCAGACCCTCTAGCAGTTGAGCCGACTTCAACTTCAACTTCTTTGACAACTTCGACTTCAACTTCTTTGATAACTTCAACTTCTTTTTCAACTTCGACTTCAACTTCTTTGACAACTTCGACTTCTTTAATGACTTCGACAGTTTCGGTAACAACTTGAGGTTGACAGGCAACCACAAAGAGCGCTACCAGGGCGAACATGATGAAAAACAAACCTTTTTTCATTTGACCTTCTCCTTTTTGATCAATTTTGCACTGAAAAAAATTAGCAGAGGAACCTTGTATAAGTTCAATGCTAGGATAAACACAAAGTAATGTTGTAACCGCTGACTGCGAGACAGTCAACAATATGCTGCAGTTATTTTCCTCTTAAACGTGGATCAAGCGCATCACGGAGTCCATCACCGATAAAGTTAACGCTAAGTACAGTAAGAGAAATCGCTAAGCCCGGAATAAATACTCTTTCTGGGAAATCTCGCATATACACTTGTCCATCAAAGATCAGCCGCCCCCATGTTGGAAAGTCTGATGGAAAGCCTAAACCAAGAAATGACAAAGCTGACTCTGTAATAATCGCACCCGCAATTCCAAGAGCTGAAGCAACCATAACTGGGCCAAGAACATTTGGAAAAATATGCCGCATCAGAATACGTCGGCGTTTTGTACCGATGCTAACTGCGGCCGTTACAAACTCAGCACTCTTAACAGAAAGCACTTCGCCTCGAACAACACGAGCCGTACTCATCCAGCTCAATGAGCCGATAACCGTTACGATCATAACGAAAATACCCAGCTCGGGTCCCATTAGAGAGCGTAATGAATCTCGAAATAATAATGTCACGACTAAAAGTAGAGGCAGAATCGGTAGTGCAAAAAACAGGTCAGTAATTCGCATCAAAGGGCTATCTAGGAAAGGAAAATAACCAGCAAGGATGCCGATTGTCGTTCCTAACGTGATAGAGATTCCCATCGCCGCTAGACCTACCGCTAGCGAAATGCGACCCCCTGCCATCATCATAGCAAGCATATCACGACCAATTGGATCAGTCCCAAAAATATGCTCGGCCGATGGAGGTTGATTTAGAACAGTCAAATCGCTGTATTGTGGATCAACCCCATAAAGTAAAGGGCCAATAAGTGAAAACAAAATCAACAACACTAAAATTGTTAATCCTGCCATTGCTCCTTTATGCTTTCTAAACTGGATCCAAACATCTTGCCAAAGGGTACGAACTTCCCCTAATTCTTCATCGTGAGCAGCTAAACTTGCTGGCGTTGTAACAGCCATAATTTTTCACCTATATTAGTAATTTAGTCGTATCGAATGCGGGGATCTAAAACACCGTATAAAACGTCAGCCACAATATTGAACATAACAATCAAAATTGCAAAGATGAATGTAATCGTTTGCACGGCCGGAATATCACCATTTTGGATGGCAATAATCAAAAGCTGACCAATCCCATTAATCTTAAAAATCTGCTCTGTGATCAGTGCACCACTGAAAATGCCAGGAATTTGCAATGCCAATAATGTTACAACAGGAATCAGGCTATTGCGTACCACATGGACCATAACTACGCCCCATTCAGTCAACCCTTTAGAACGAGCGGTACGAACATAATCCAAGTTCAAGTTGTCAAGCATTGAAGAACGCATAAAGCGACTTGTGATTGCAGCGTTGAAGAAAGTCAGAACAGTCACCGGCATAATAATCTGCTTGATCTGCTTAACGAAAGATGCCCAGTCGGTCACCTCAAGTAAAGGGTCATAAAAAGTTGGGAACCAACCAAGCCATACACTAAAGACATAAATGAACAAAAGCCCCAGCACAAACGTAGGCACAGAGTAACCTAGAAGTGCTATAAAGGTCCCAGCATTGTCAATCCAAGAATATTGCCTATAAGCAGTAATAATACCAACAGGAATGGCTATTAATGCTCCAAAAATATAGGCAAGACCCAAAACCCAAAGCGTTTGAGGCATCCGCTCTAAAATTGTGTCGAAGACAGGTGCACGTGACTGCCATGAAAGGATTCGAATGGGAGGAGGGTTGTTGACTTTGTCACTATAGTCAAAGATTTCAATCCCTGTAGCATCTTCAAAAATAAACTGCGGCTCGATAAGGAAAAATTGGTTAAGCCAAAGAAGGTATTTTTTCCATGTAGGTTCATTGACTCCCATTGCTTCCCGCATTGCTTCTCTAACTTCAGGAGGAACTGTTAAAGGCAAGTTACCTGTGGGATCACCAGGGGCCAAATCAAGAACCAAGAAAATCACAAGGCTAATGGCCAACAATGTTGGTATCGCAACAAGTAGGCGGCGGATGATAAATCGAATCATAATTGATCCCCTAATTTTTTAGTTTTTAATATTTTTTCGTAAAACATATAACGGAGGGGTGAAAATTCACCCCTCCGTCGGGAATATAATCTAATTTAGATTATTGGCTAGAGCGTGTCCAGTCAGCAATATTCCATAATTCTGAGTCCCAAGGGTTGATACGAACACCAAGAACGTCGTTACCTGCGGCAGAAACGCTACCACGATACGTAATTGGAATTACACCGTAGTCTTGAACGATAGTATCGTTCAACGTTTTTAGAAGCTCATTCCGAGCATCCGCATCACCAGTCACAGCCAACTCATCGTATGCTGCAACAAAGTCGTCATTAATGTAACGCATAATGTTGCTAGCACCCCAAGCATTGTCTGGGCCAGGCATCTGGTTTGGTAACCAGCTTGAGAACATACCTGCGAAATCTTGCCCCGCAGCACCACTGGTGTACATTTGGACGTCAGCATAGAACTTAGCATATGTATCTGGGCTTGATGGGTCGCCACCAAAGAATACAGATGCATCAATGTTACGCAGCTCAGTTTCAACACCGATCTCCGCCCACCATTGCTTGATTAAAGCTTGGTACTGTTGACGAACAGCATTGGTTGATGTCTGATAAAGCATCACCAAAGGCACTCCGTCTTTTTCACGGATGCCATCACCATCGGTATCGATGATGCCTGCTTCATCCAGTAAAGCATTCGCACCTGCAATGTCCTGAGCTAAACAACCATCGTTTGCAGTCGATACAACTGATGGTGGTCCAGGAAGAATGTTACAGGTTGGTTTTGCTAAAGTACCATAACCGATTGTCGTTAAGGTGTTACGGTCAATTGCCATAGACAGAGCTTGGCGAACTGCTATGTCAGAAAGGAATGGATGCGGGTTTGTGCCATCAAGGTAGAGAGAGCGATCATCACCCAAGCCAGGATCATTGTTGGTGAAGTTAATGAGGATACGCTCAACACTAGTTCCAAGCGCACTTAGTACTTTACCGTTTCCAGCCAATTCCATGTTAGCTAATACTTCAGGTGGAACTTGAGTATTCCAAGCATAGTCAGCTTCGTTGGTTTCCAAAACAGCACGCGCTGCATCTTCAGCAGAACCTCCACCTTTCATGAATACTTCACTAAAGAATGGTTTGTTTTCATCACGATAGAACTCGTTTGGAAGATACAGAACAGAGTCGTTAGACAAAAATTCAGCAACAGCGTATGGGCCTGTCCCAACTGGCATGAAGTTTTCATCAGTACACTGAGCCGCCGCAGCACCTACGCAATCTTGAAATTGAGCACGCTGCAAAATTGGCGTCGCATAAGTAATAAATGCTTCATAAGGGTAAGGGCGTGCATCTTTGAAGATAATTTCAACAGTATAGTCGTCTATAGCTGTAATCGTATCGATTGCTTCAAACTTATCGCTGGTACCACAACCGGTAGCTGGGTCGATGCAATACTCATAAGTAAAGACAACGTCATCAGCCGTAAATGATGTTCCATCAGACCACATAACGCCTTCTTTCAACGACCATGTGATCGTGGTTAAGTCTGCTGAAAAACCACCATTTGCCAAGGTTGGAATTTCTGCCGCGAGATATGGAACCATTTTGCCTGTATCATCAAAACGAGCAAGTGGCTCTAAAACCAATGATGAAGCTTCCTGCTCTTTGGTACCACCAGACTGATATGGATTGAGAGTAGATGGAGCTTGCCAGTAAAGTAAAGTCAAACGGTCTCCAGCACCACGTGCGGTTGAACCTACTTCAACCTCAACTTCTTTGACAACTTCGACTTCGACTTCTTTAACGACTTCGACTTCTTTTTCAACTTCAACTTCTTTAATAACTTCGACTTCAACTTCTTTGATGACTTCGACAGTTTCAGTAACAACTTGTGGCTGACAAGCAACGACAAATAATGCTACTAGGGCGAACACGATAAATAACAAACTTCTTTTCATATATATTCTTCTCCTTAATAAAGAATAGTTTTGAAGATAGTAACAAAAACTGGGCAAATATCTAACACTTTAAGGTAATAGTAAACCTTGAAGCATGAGTTACTCGATGAGATGACATGCTGCAAATCGGCCGGGGCGTACTTCACGCCATTCCGGATCAATGGTGACGCATTCTTTATTGTTGGCAATGGGGCATCGGGTGTGGAAGCGGCAGCCAGAAGGAGGGTTTGCAGGGCTTGGAACATCCCCTTGTAAAATCACTCGCTCTCGAGTGGCTTCTTTTACAGGGTCTGGCACAGGCACGGCCGATAATAGTGCTTGGGTGTAAGGATGGAGTGGTTCTTTGTAAAGCACATCTTTGTCAGCAAGTTCAACAATTTTACCTAAGTACATGACCGCGACTCGGTCAGCAATATGGCGAACCATACTCAAGTCATGAGAAATAAAGAGGTAAGTTAGATTTAATTCCTCTTGTAATTCCTCCATCAAGTTCACAACTTGGGCTTGAATAGATACATCAAGAGCTGCGATAGGCTCATCACACATAATGAATTCAGGTTTTAGGGCGATTGCACGGGCAATTCCAATACGCTGGCGCTGACCACCAGAGAATTCGTGAGGGTAACGATTGGTGTGAGATGAATTTAATCCGACTAAGGTGAGGAGTGAACGGACAAGATTCATACGCTCTTCGTATGAGTCATTTGTGTGTTCACGCAACGGCTCATCGATAATGCTCCCCACTGTCATACGCGGGTTCAGGCAAGCATGCGGATCTTGAAAAATCATCTGCATATCCGGCCGCATAGGACGCAACTCTTGGTCAGTTTTATCAGAGATCTCTTTACCTTTAAATTTAATTGATCCTTCGGTTGGTGATTGAAGCATCAGCAATGTTCGGCCGGTTGTCGACTTCCCACATCCACTCTCACCCACAAGACCCAGCGTTTCTCCTTTGTAAATTTCAAAAGAGACGCCATCAACAGCCTTCACAGCACCAACTTGGCGCCGAATTACACCTTCATAGATTGGAAAATGCTTTTTTAAATTCTCAACTTTGACAAGAACTTCTTTTTCTTTCATTTGGGTTTAGTTATTGGCTATCAGCTGTCAGTTTTCAGCTATTAGCGGGTAGCATTACTTATCATAACGCGGCTTATCGCCGTCAATGTCCCACCAACATGCAACTTGATGCAAAACGTTGCTATTAGTTTGAACTTGTTCAAGTGAAGGGTTCTCATTGTGACAACGGTCATAGGCCCAATCACATCGAGGAGCAAATGGGCAACTTCTTGGAACCTGCCTCAAGTTAGGGGGCTGCCCTTTGATGTTAACTAACTTCTCAGTGCCGTCACTATCTAACCGGGGCAGCGAGCCCAGCAACCCTCGTGTATATGGATGCTGTGGGCTTGCATAAAGCTCATTGACTTCCGCTTTTTCAACGATTTGACCACCATACATAACAGCAACCCGATCAGCTAAACCAGCAACAACGCCTAAGTCATGGCTAATCCAAACAATCGCCATGCCGAATTCTTTTTGCAGCCGCTTGATTAACTCAATGATTTGAGCCTGAATCGTAACGTCAAGAGCTGTAGTCGGCTCATCTGCTATTAGCAATTTTGGATTACACCCTAAAGCGATTGCAATGACTACCCTTTGGCGCATCCCACCGGAAAACTGATGTGGATAATCATTTAGTCTTGACCCAGCCATTGGAATGCCTACAAGCTCAAGCAATTCTGTTGCTCGAGCAGTTGCTTCCTGCTTTGTCATGCCTAAGTGTGTCCGTAATGGCTCCATAATCTGGTGCCCAACGGTGAGCACCGGATTTAGTGAGGTCATCGGGTCTTGGAAAATGAATCCGATATGATGGCCCCGAAGTTTACGAAGCTCACCTGGTGACATCTGCAAAAGATCGTCCCCGTCAAACTCTGCAACACCTGATGGGATCTCACCCGGAGGCATAGGTATCAGTTTGAGAAGTGACATCATTGTCACTGATTTTCCAGAACCGCTCTCGCCTACCACCCCTAGCATTTCTCCCTCACCAATGCTAAAGCTTACCCCATTCACGGCAAATACTGTTCCGTCTTGGGTGTGAAATCGTGTCTCTAAATTATTAACTTCTAAAACCGATTGCATCCTTTATTTCCTGCGCCGAGATTTTTCTTATAAATTTCAACATAGTTCCACAGGTCGACTTTACATAAAATAAAGCTAACGGGAATTTTGAGATTTTATTCGATGCAATCAAAATGTCAAAGACGACATTTGACGATACCTGAATAAAATCAATTGGATTATAATAACCTTAAATTTTAAAGTGGCAAATTGGTGACTTAACTATGAAAAATGTCGATATAGCTGTGAAATTTAACCAGGTATCTGACCTGCTTCAAATTCGAGGAGACAACATCCATCGAGTGCTGTCTTATCGCAGAGCTGCCGAATCCATTACCGATTTAGCTCAAGATGTTAGCCATTTAGCTCAAAATAATGAACTAACGTCTATTCCAGGGATTGGAAAAACTTTAAAAGAAAAGATTAATGAGATATTAAGCACCGGCCGGCTTGAGTTTTTAGACCGACTGACTGAAGAAATTCCTCTTTCAATTCTCGATTTGCTCAAAATTGAAGGCATGGGTGCGAAAAGGGTCAAACTTGTTTATGACAAACTTGGCATAACGAACCTTGAAGCGCTAGAAAAAGCTGCTCTAGATGGTACTTTGGCCGATTTGCCAGGTTTGGGGAAAAAGTCGGCCGAAAAGGTGATCAAAGGTATCCAAGCTCTGCGATCGTTTGGAGATAACCGAGTTCGACTGGGGGTTGCGCTACCTGCGGCTGAAGAAATATTAGCTGAACTAAAAAAACTCCCATGTGTCATCAAGGCTGCCATAGGTGGCTCAGTACGCAGACGAAAAGAAACAATCGGTGATATTGACCTGCTGGTTGCAACTGATGATCCTGAAAAAGTCATGGAGGTATTCACAACCTTAGACTTAGTCAATGAGGTTGTAGCAAAAGGACCAACCAAATCTCGCATTGTGATTCAAAAGGGTCTCGGAGTCGATTTAAGGGTTTTACCGGCCGAAAATTGGGGAACGCTTATCTCTTACTTTACCGGTAGCCAAGCTCACAACGTACGTTTACGAGAGTTGGCAAAGAGCCAAGGACTGAGCCTAAACGAATATGATTTTTCGAAAACAGATAGTGATGAAAAAATTCTCTGTCCGACTGAAGAAGAAGTCTATAAAGTACTCGATATGCCTTGGATTCCTCCGGAACTTAGGGAAGATCGTGGAGAAATCGAAGCTGCAAAGTCAGGTGATCTGCCTAATCTCATTACCCTGAATGACATTCGCGGCGACCTGCACATGCACACGACATGGTCAGATGGAAATCATACGATTCTAGAAATGGCTCAAGCGGCCATTGCGCTTGGCCGACAGTATATTTGCATTACCGACCACTCTTATAGTTTGGGCATTGCCAATGGATTAGATGCAGAGCGTCTTTTAAAGCAACGTGAAGCGGTTTTAGAAGCCAGAGAGACATTGGGGGATCAAATCACAATTTGGCATGGAACGGAGATGGAAATTCGCGGTGATGGCACTTTAGACTTTTCTGATGACGTGCTTGAATCACTTGATTTTGTAATTGCGGCGCTCCACACCGGCCTTTCACAACCGCGCCAACAGGTAACGGAGCGCATGCTCAATGCGATTGAAAACCCACATGTTGACATGATCGCTCATCCAACCGGCCGACTCATCGGCCGTCGGGTCGGTGCCGATCTCGATATGGAAGCGATTATCGAAGCTGCAAGCCGTACCCACACAATTTTAGAAGTGAATGCAAATCCAGCACGACTAGATCTTAAAGACACTTTTGTAAAGATGGCTCTGGACAATAACGTAAAAGTAGCTATTAATACAGATGCACACCACGCAGATCAACTTGATTTAATGCCTTTCGGTGTTGCAACCGGCCGAAGAGGGTGGGCTACACCTGAAAACGTCGTTAATTCTTGGAATATTGACCACCTCTTAACTCATATTACAAGGTAATATTAAAACTAAATCCTGCTGTACTATTAAAATCAAAAATATCATAACGATATAGTGACTGACATGACCCACTCCTCTTCCGATACCCCTCAAGCAAACATCGATACTAACCGTCCAACGACTAGCAAGATAAAGACCTTTACCCGTGGCCTCCGCGCAGTCTTTCATGGACTAGATGATTCAACCGTTGATCAACTCAGCCAAATTGGAGAAACCAAATCTTTTAACCCAGGCGAACTAATCATCGAGCAAGGTGACATAGGAACGACTTTCTATGTTTTGCTCGACGGCCGGGTTGCAATTACTCAAACAAGCATCGGTGTCGAAGAACTGACGCTGGGTGTTGTGACACCGGGCAAATACTTTGGTGAAATGGGGCTACTCGAAGATGTTGCCCGCACTGCCACCTGTATGGCCATGACCGATGTAAAAGTGCTTGAGATTAGTAAAAGTGCATTCGATGAGATCATGGAAACGATGCCTAAGTTGGCATACAGCGTCATGTTCCAAGTTCTATCCAATCTACGCCGAAACGAATCAAACGCGCTTAACTCATTGGTCAACAAAGCCGAAGAACTAGAATTAGCCAATCAGGAGCTTAAACAAGCACAAGAGCAATTGGTTCGAGCCGAACGCTTTAAGCGGGAGATTGAGATTGCGGGTGAGGTTCAGCGCAGCTTATTACCACGCGAACTTCCAAAACATGATGGAATCGAGTTTGCCGCATGGTTAGGAGCCATTCGAGCAGGTGGTGATTTCTATGATGTCATCGACTTAGATGACGAACATATCGGGATTCTTTTAGGCGATGTGGGGAATCAAGGGATCCAAGCCTCTTTATATATGACCATGGTGCGCACGCTTTATCGTGTTGAGTGTCGTCGCTCGCTTAGTCCGCGCGAAGTCACATTGGCCGTACACGATGGCATTTTGGACGTGACAACAGTCAGCGATATGTATGCCAATGCTTTCTATGGAGTGCTACACAAGCCATCTGGCATGTTCTCCTATGTTGTTGCGGGTCAAGAACAACCGTTTCTTTATCGGCCGGGGCAAGGGATTGCTCAACTCAAGGGCAGAGGCAATTTCTTAGGGCTAGCACCATCGATTACGCTGGAAGAAAAACGCCTACGTGTCCGGCCAGGGGATCGATTAATTTTGGTCAGTGACGGAATATTTGGTGCAACGAGTCAAACAGATGAAATATTTAGCCAAGAAATTCTTATTGAGCTAATCAAAGAAGGGAAAGACAAAAATGCTCAAGAGCTGACAGAGTCAATCGTGACCGCTCTGGAACAGTGGACCAATAACGAGGATCCATACACACACAATGACCTTGCTCTGGTTATTATGGATGTTTTGACACAATAGAGTGCTTTTTCTAGTTTGAGCTTGAACAGATTGCTTCAAATTTCAAATCAAATATGTAGATAAATAAAAAAGTCGGCCTATTTGATTTTGAGACTATAATTATGTTTCTATAAAACAGTTCAGTTAGAACTAGAAACGGATAGAACCATTGCAATCTGAGGAATCAACAACAAAAACTAGCTGGGGCAACTCCCCGATCCTTTGGCTTTTGGGCGGTGTTATATTCACAGCATTAGTCATCATAAGTTGCTTACTGATCGCGAGTCAGCAGCTGTCTCAAAATAGTCCAGAACCCGCAGCCGTGGGTGGGCCACCCACCATTATTCGGATTACAGCCCCTGCGACACCAATCCCAACCAATACACCCATCATCCCAACGCCAACTTCAGAGCCAACGTTAACCCCTTCGCCAACCCCAGATCGCCTTGTTGCGCCTGAAGAGCTCACAGACGGCTTTTATGCACAAGTGGCCAATACAGACGGGGTCGGCGTTAATTTTCGCAACGGATACGGCCGATCCAATGAACTCATACTTGTTTTAGAGGAGGGGGTCGTTGGCTTGGTTATTGAGGGTCCAATTGACTCAGACGGATTCGTTTGGTGGCGGCTAGAACTTGAGGATATGACTCAAGGCTGGGTTGTTGCTCAATTTTTAATCCCATCTGCTGAGCCAAATGATTGGCGCAGTCCATAAAATCTAATTAACTACGTGTTAAAGGTAGATAAAATCTAGTTTCCCTAGGTTTAAATTAATCTTTGATGCTTTCCATCCCATTTATGTCTAGCAAACGCATTTTAGAACTTCGTGACCAACTCAATTATCACATTCATCGTTATTACGTGCTGAACAGCCCGGTAATCAGTGATGCTGAATATGATATTCTTTTCCATGAGCTCCGTACGCTTGAAGAAGCCAATCCTGAGCTGGTCACGGCCGACTCCCCGACGATGCGGGTGTCAGGCTTAGTTGCCGATGCATTTGAAAAAGTTACCCATGCAGCCCCCATTCTAAGTTTGTCTAATGCGTTTAACGGAGACGATCTGATCGAATGGGAAGCCCGTAATCAACGCCATTTAAAAGATAGCCCAGCCGCTACAGAGTCGTGGGATTATGTCGTTGAGCCTAAAATCGATGGGTTAACTGTCGTACTGACCTATGAAGACGGCCGATTTGTATTAGGTGCAACGCGTGGCAACGGCGTAATAGGCGAAAACATTACTCAAAACCTGCTTACACTATGGAGTTTGCCCAAACGCATTCCCGTTGATCTAGATACGCCTTTAGATATCCCAGTTCCATCTCGATTAGTAGTGCGTGGAGAGGCTTTTTTCCCGCTCGACCAATTTAAAGCTTGGAACAAAGGATTAGAAGAAGCAGGTGAAAAAACCTACATGAATCCGCGGAATGCCGCGTCCGGCTCGCTGCGACAGCTCGACAGTAAAAACACCGCTAATCGGCCGCTGACGATGTATTGCTACGACTTGGTTGATTGGGACGGTGATGTGCCTAACTCTCAATGGGAGCGGCTTGAATGGCTAAAAGCCTTAGGCTTTCCAGTCGCACCTGAATCGATCTACGCTAATAATATTGAAGCAACGGCCGAACGTTATGAAGAATGGATCGACTTGCGTAACAATATCAACTATGAAGTTGATGGAGTTGTCGTCAAGCTCAATGACCAATCACTAGCCGCCAGTTTAGGCTTTACTGGCAAAGACCCACGTGGTGCCATCGCTGGAAAATTCCCAGCACTAGAAAAAACGACCAAGCTGCTTGATATCAAGGTCAACGTCGGCCGAACCGGCGTACTGGCTCCGGCGGCTGTTCTTGAACCTGTTGAATTAGGTGGCGTTATCGTCCGCAACGCAACGCTGCATAACTTTGACGAAATTGCTCGCAAAGATATTCGTATTGGAGATCGTGTATGGATCAAACGAGCGGGTGAAGTCATTCCATACGTTGTTGGTCCAGTTGCTGACTTGCGAGATGGGACAGAACGGCCGATAGAAATTCCGACCCACTGCCCCGATTGCAACGAGCCAGTTGTCCGTATCGAAGGGGAGGTTGCCGTTTACTGCGACAACCCATCCTGCCCTGAGCAGTTGATTCGCCGTGTTGAGTATTTCGTCGGCCGGTCAGCCATGGACATCGACGGATTCGGAGCACAAACGGCCGAGCTTCTGGCTAAAATCGGGATGCTTAAAGATATGGCCGACATCTACTTTTTGGATCGTGATGCACTTTTAGAGCTTGAAGGGTTCAAAGATAAAAAAGTTGATAATCTCTTAAACGGGGTCGCCAAAAGTAAGCAACAGCCAGCCACACGCTTTTTAACGGCTCTGGGGATTCGGTTTGTAGGTGAAGTAGTGGCAGGCATTCTGCTCGATGAGTTTCGCTCTATCGATTCATTGGCGGGCGCAGATCAAGAAGCGATTGAGGCGGTACATGGGATTGGCTCAGGAACGGCCGAAAGTTTGACTCGCTGGTTTGCTGATGAGAGAAATCAGGCGTTGCTCGAAAAATTCCGCCAGGCAGGTGTCCAATTCTCAATTGGAGAGAAACCGGCCGCGGCCGAGGGTGATCAGCCGCTAGCATTGGATGGATTCGTTTTCGTCATCACCGGCACCTTACCCAGCATGAGCCGGCCAGATGCTAAGAAGCTTATCGAAGCCAATGGGGGCAAAGTGACCGGGTCTGTTAGTAAAAACACAAGTTATTTGTTAGCAGGTGAAAAAGCAGGCAGTAAGCTTACAAAAGCTGAAGGTTTAGGTGTTGAAATCTTGTCAGAAGAGAAATTGCTAGAGATGCTTGAGAGCTAATCTAGCCTTCCTCATTTGCTAATTGGGTCGCTTTTTTCCCTTCAACAATAATGCGATAAACATAGACCAAGCCTCCTGTTAAACTTGACATACGCAACATCAAATAAACGATGAGTGTAATTGCAACAGAGGCCTCAGTTCCTAATCCCGCCCCTGAATACAAAGATGGGGCAAGCATTTCACGCGGTCCTAATCCACCCACAGATGGGATCATGAGCGCAACGGCAAAGACCGGAACGACCACGAGGTTGTAGAAAAAGCTAATTGAGTGCCCCAGGGAGTAAGCGGCGCATGACCACCATCCAACCAAAACGATGTCAAACAAGGCGGAAATGCCGAGTGCTTGAAAAACCGCCTTTTGGCCGCACCCCTGTACCGCTGCTAGAAACTTCGCCAGCGGCCCTGTCCCGACAGGTGAGACGATCTTGGGCAACAACTGCCCCACGGCCGAATTGCCGATCAACCGCACAAGACGGCCGTCAATTAAAATCACCCCAGCAATTAGCCCGAGCAAACACACAATAGCAATAGCCAAGGCCCACGTGCTGGGAAAAGACTCAGGCAAAAACGGCAAACCGATCAAGCCAATCACAAACAAGAGCAGCAAACCGGTAAAGCGGTCTAAAAAGACGGTCCCAGAGGCGATGTCGGCCGGAATTTCTTGCGCAACTTCAACCACACGCACCACATCTCCCCCAAACCCGCTAGGCAGAAATGCATTAAAAAAGCTGCCAACGTAATAGAGTTGAACAAGCTGACCGAATTTAATGTTCTGAACACCAAGCCCTTTCAGCAAAACCCACCAACGCCATGCACGCAATGGCATACTCATAAATACTAAGAAAAAGCCTGCAAACACCCAACCCCAGTTGGCTTCCTGCAAAATCGCCCACAAAGCTTGAAAATCAATTCCATTTATGGCCCAAACTAAACCTGCGACTGTGATTGTGATGCGAAGTATTGTGCCAAGGTATTTTTTCATAGGTTAATATTCTATCTTTTTTTTACTTTGTTAACCGATTTTCATCACTTTTTTTATTGAGCCCACTTATCCGTTAAACTACCGGCCGCATGCGAACATTTGGTTTTGAGAAAATCACCATCATTTTATTAATTTGGCTATTCTTCGGACTCGCCGTTGATAGCCTAATTACAGACAGCCCGATTGTTGATGAGCAAAATCATTTAACCCGCGGCTATTCGTTTTTAGCAACAGGTGATCCACGCCTAAACATTGAGCACCCAACACTCATCAATTTGCTCAGCGCTCTCCCCCTAAAATTAGTGGATGGCCTCAACTTTTCAACCGACCATCAAGGATGGCAAGAACGCTATTGGTATTCGGTTGCAGACAGCTTTTTTTGGAAAGATGGGAACCCAACGAGCCTAATGGTCTTTTTAGGGCGGATTCCGATCGTTTTCATGACGATTTTCTTGGCAGCCACCGGCTATCGTTTTGGAAATAGGCTATGGGGTAAACCGGCCGGCCTGCTGACATTTTCGGCCCTACTGTTTGATCCAACTATCTTCGCTCACGGCCGGTTTATCACAACAGATTTGGGTGGGACACTGTCCATCTTTCTCGCAACATTTGCTGTCTACATTCTCTTTAATTCTGCTGAAAAACGGCCGACCCGAGCGATCTTGCTCGCCGCCTTAGCCATCGGATTGGCGTTTGCGTCAAAGTTGACCAGCATGGTTTTTATCCCTATCTGGATTGTATTGGCCGTGTTACCCCTTTACCCTAAAACTACATCGACTGTTACCAGACGACTGCTCCATCTAGTCACAGCTGGGTTTATGTCACTTGCTGTACTTTGGGCAGCCTTTGGTTTTGAATGGGGAAATTTCACATTTATCGATGAGTCGATGGTGTGGCTCAATCGCTTTTCAGCTCCATTGCCCACCTTCTGGTCCGGCATCGAGCGAATTACGCTGCTGAGCGGCGGCGGCCGTGGCTGGTCTTTTTTATGGGGTGAGTTTTCTCAAGAAGGTTTTCTACTTTATTTTCCAATTGCATTTTTAGCCAAAACGCCTCTTTTTGTTCTCTTTGCACTCTTATTTGGAGCAATCTTTTTGCTGATCACTTTGACTACACGCAGCAAGACCGTTTGGCTATTAATTCCTGTTTTGTTGTATTTTGGCTTTACCTTAAATAGCTCTCTCAATATTGGCTACCGCCACCTAATGCCGATATTACCTTTCGTTTATCTGATAATCGCGGGTGCAATCAAACAAGTATTAGTGAGCGACCGATGGCCAGCACTTGATCGATGGCAACAACCAGCTTTGATCGGAGTAATCAGCTTGTTCTTACTCCCAACCCTCATCATTCACCCCCATCAGATTAGCTTCTTCAATCAGCTTTTTGGTGGGCCTGACAACGGCCAACACATTCTGGTCGATAGCAATATCGATTGGGGTCAGGACTTACAACGGCTAAAGCTCTGGATGGATAAAAATCAGGTTTCAACAATTAATCTCGCCTACTTTGGCACGGCCGATCCAGCCCTCTACAACATCCAGTACACACCATTGCCAGGCGACCCTACTTTCTTCCGTCATTTATGGTGGGATGTTCCTTTTGATCGGTCCAATCCGGCCCCGGGCATCTATGCGATTAGTGTAACCAATTTGCAAGAAATGCCTCTCAAGCCAGAAGAAAAAACGGTCTATGCATACTTCCGCAATATTGAACCCATTGATCAAATAGGCTATTCAATCCTAATTTATTCGATTGAATAAATTATTTTTAGTCACAACTCACAACCAAAAGCCACGTAAAGAAAAACAAAGGAAGTGTTAAAGAAAATTTACATGTCTGTAAACTTGTAACCCCGTTACACTTAGCATCCTCTTTTTAACATTTTCCATTTCATCTCAACACGCATCACAAACACAATGGAGACATATCTTGAACAGCTTAGAACTTATTCAAAACTTTACAAAACAGCACAATCAACGTTATGAAAAGCTGTGGATTGACATCTTAAAAATGCCAGACACACACTTTAATGCGTTATTGGAACCAGCTAATTTGTCAGTTAGCGACCACATTATGCTGGTGATTGCTGAATTCAATCGTTGGCTGGGCTTTTTAAATGGCGAACGAGACACGACGCCGATTACGGTTAACAACAAACTTTTTGCAGACCCCAAACAGCTGCTTGATCTTTGGAACACAGCATCGGCCGATCTTGAAAACTACATCAGCTCAAAAACGTCTGATGAATTAAATCGGACGGCCGAAGGCATTCAAGGGCCAATCTGGGAAGTCCTGATCCATATCATCATGTTTGCCGAAGAACATCACGGACATATCATTACGATATTGGCTCAGCTAGACATATTGCCGCAAACACAGCGGGTAAATAGGGATTTATGGCACTTTCAGCCAGATAGACTCCCCCGGTTATCAAATAGCCACCTAATCTCTTGTTGAAATAACCCCCCTGAATCGCTATACTATCGGTCGCCCATTTGAAGCTTTTTTCAAATAAAATATTTAAGACATCAACAACTTTATTGTCTTGGCAATAAAGATTATTGACCTTCAAAAATAAATTTTCCCCAAAAGGGGGTGATATTCATGCCAAAAGTTCAACTCCAAGGTGGAGAAACACAAGAACAGTTACTGCGACGCTTCCGTAAAGAAGTTGTCAAAAGCCGCATTCTGACCGATGCACGCCGTAAACGCTGGTTCATTCCAAACAGCGAGGTACGCCGCATCAAAGAGAAAAAGGCATCACGCCGTGGTAGCGGTGGTGGTGGTGGCGGCGGTCGTTCAGACCGTTAGTTCACACCCATCTGTTCTGTTTTCTACTTCACTGAAAACTAAACTGCAAAAGCCTCTGAATCGTTAACGATTCAGAGGCTTTTTGTATTTCTGACGTAGGGATAAGATTTTGTACAGAATGGTAAACTAGGAAAATGAAACTTTTGCGCAGACTCCTTTTTTTTCTTCTAGTTATCAGCTTATGCGCATTTTCGGCCGTCTACTGGTTTTTACTCAGCGACCTACCCCATCCTACAGAACTCGAGAACAGTCTGCCTATACCCACCATCCGCATTGAAGACCGAAACAGCCGCCTCCTGTACGAATGGGTTGATAGCGAAACTGGCCGCCAAGCGAGTCTGCCTCTAGATCAAATTTCTTCGCACGCAATCGATGCAACCATCGCAACAGAAGATCGCAATTATTGGAGCCACCCTGGCGTTGATTTAGCCGGAGTTGTGCGAGCTGTCTGGTCGGCCGTTAGTCCTTCCAATCAGAATCAAGCGGTTGGGGGAAGCACCATCACCCAGCAGTTGGCCCGCAACCTGCTCTTAAGCGCTGAAGAACGGACTCAGCGAACCATCAAGCGTAAAACACGCGAAGCCTGGCTCGCATACCGATTGGAACAAACCTATTCAAAAGAAGAGATTTTAGCCCTTTATCTCAACCAATCATATTATGGTGGTTTAGCCTATGGTATTGAGGCTGCTGCGCAAACATGGTTCGGTCGGACCGCCAGCGACCTGACGATTGCTCAAGCCGCTTTGCTGGCCGGGCTCCCCCAAGCTCCCGCGCTTTATAATCCATTGGTTGACCCAGAGGCCGCAAAAGCACGCCAAGAGGTTGTGTTAGGGCTGATGCTTAAGGATGGGATGATTTCAGCCGAGCAGCACGACCTAGCCCTGCGTGAGCCACTCATCTATACCACAGAGCCATATCCAATTGAGGCCCCCCACTTTGTCCAAATGGTGCAGGCTGAAGTAGACGCTATTTTTTCAGCAGAGCAACGCACTAACATGCCCAGCCTCACCGTGCGCACCACGCTTAATTTAGATTGGCAACAAAAAGGGGAGCAAATTCTAGCCTCTCAGGTTGAAAAGTTAAATCAGCCAGAAGATGGAGGATACGGCCATAATGTTGAAAACGGCGCACTCGTATCGATTGATCCACGAACGGGTGAAGTGCTGACTTTAGTCGGCAGTCCTGACTTTTTTAATACACAAACGGCCGGGGCTATCAATATGGCGATCTCACCTCGCCAACCGGGATCAACCCTCAAACCGCTGATCTACGCGGCCAGCATGGACCCCAATCGGCCGAATCCAGCCACACCGGCCAAAATGTTTTTGGACGTCACAACGACGTTTTTTACGCAGAAAGGGGAAAGCTACGTACCGCTTAATTTCTCACGATCAGAACATGGGCCGGTGCTCATGCGCCAGGCATTGGCCTCATCGCTAAATATTCCGGCCGTGGCTGCGCTCGACCAGTTGGGTCTCAAAGAAGGTCTAAACGCCTTGCAAGATTTTGGTCTCACGACCTACAACTCACCCGAAGAATTTGATCTTTCGTTGGCTTTAGGAGGCGGCAGCGTCACACTTTATGACTTGGTCACCGCTTATTCACCGTTTGCCAATCAGGGAAAGCGGGTTGACCCGATCATCATTTTAGATATCAGAGAAACTGCGTCTGGGGCGGCCGTTTATACAGCACCCGCCGCACAGCCGATTGATACGCTCGACCCACGAGTAGCATGGCTGGTCAATGACATGCTGAGTGACGATGCCGCCCGTGAGCTTTCGTTCGGCAGGAACAGCCTGTTACGCTTAGATCGCACAGCGGCCGCAAAAACCGGCACAACCAACAATTTCCGTGACAACTGGACAGTCGGCTACACGCCAGAGCTGGTGACAGGGGTCTGGATCGGCAATGTCAATCAATCACCGATGGTCAATGTAACTGGCATCACTGGTGCTGGCCCTGTTTGGCATCAATTTATGCGATCTGTTCTAACCGGCCGGCCGGATGTTCCCTTTATTCGCCCAGCAGGGGTTGCCCAGACTGAAATCTGCACCCTCTCCGGTTTACTCCCATCCCCAGACTGCCCCTACACACGGCTCGAATGGTTTTTGTCAGGCACAGAACCAACTCAGTCAGATTGGTTCTACCGGCATGTCCGCATCGATAATCAAACAGGAATGCTAGCGACCAGCCGCACACCGGGTGGCCGCACAAGTGAATTATTGGTGCTTGATTTGCCTCCAGAAGCCCACGGTTGGGCACGCAATCAAAATATTCCTCTGCTTGCTGATCTTGAAGCGGTTCAAACTGAAATGGCGTTGGCTGAAAATTTAGATGAGGAGAGCCCTACAAACAGTGGCCCGATTTTGGCAATTACGAGCCCCACGCAAAACGCGATATATCGGATTGCCCCGTCGCTACCGGCCGATGTGCAAAAAATCGAAATGAAAGCGATTACCGATTTAGATGCGGCCGCAATTGTGATTTTGCTCAATGGCCAACCGCTAGAAACCTTTATCCAATCGCCCTATTCAACATTCTGGCAGCTCGAAGTCGGCCGATATGATTTGGTGGTCCAGGCGATTTTTGAGGATGGGACTGTAGAAGAAAGTGAGCCGATCTTTTTTGAAGTAAATTTGCCGGTAGATGAGTTTGTGCCAGAAGAAAATTGATTGCCAAAAGGACTTTGCTACCGCGACTCAAGATAAAATATTCTTCTGATACAAATTGATGCTGAACTGGATTTTATGGTTGAAAAAGAAGGGCCAACTGATTGTCTGTTTTGTTTTCTTCCGCAATATACCCATGCGGATCTATAGAAACAGATAGCTGAACATCGTGGGGCTCAGATTCCAACACATAATTGCTTAAGTCGATCTCTGCCACAATCGTATGATTGCCAGAATCTAGCCATCCGGTATGCACTTCTTCGAAGTAAACAACCTCACCATCCGTGACAACCTCAAATAGCATTATTAAATTCCCAAGGTGACGATCAACGTTAAAGTCAGCGGAAACCGTATTCCCTGACACACTAAGCTCTAAAGCTTGAATCTCCGCTTGATCCTGATTCGAAGGAATAAAAACAGGGCAGCCTTGAGCTGATACTTCAAACCCTTCCCATGATTTCAAAAGGACATCAGCCCAAGTTGGTTCACCATTATCAGACATGACAAAGTCAAATGGATTAGGGCTGTATTCATGAGGAGTGCGGTTATAAAAGGCTGATTGCCAGCTTAGTGCATACCGACCGCTGCCGTCTGGTTGGCCTACTAAGTCTGCAAATATAGCAAGACCTTTTCCGTTAAAGTGCCAATCAGTAGTTGTATCAGAACCAAACCAAGGTGTTCCGCTACGGTTTACGACAGCGATGACGGCCGAATCAATTTGTGCTGAGGTTCGTTGTATAGATTGGGCAACCTCAACATCATCCCTGAACTCATTTTGGAGTTGAACTGTAAATTCATAGAAATCAACCAAAGCATCAGGTGATTTTATCGAAAATTCGTTATCACAAGAGGTTGAATCATATTTTGTCGTTGCAAAATAAGCCTGCTGAAGCTTGTTACGAGTATTAGCATGATCATCAGTAAATGCATCAAGCAGAGCGGCCGCAGTTTGATCCCAATATGTTTTAATATCAGCTACTTTTGCCCCATCAATAACCGCCATCGTCCGCGGGTATCCTTCGCTTGGCAAAACATTGTCATAGGTAGTCATGATTGTTGTCGCAATGTTTTCGGCAGTTTCTTCAGCGTTGATATTGGCCAATGCTTTCCCCGGCATCCTCACATCGAAAAAGTGATAGTTTGCGCTGCCTATGATCGTTTTTGCATAAGGGGCTAGCTCATAAACTTCCTCGATTGACAAGCTAAAACAGTGAACCAAATCAACGACATCTATTGGGTTTTCTCCATTATTCGATCCTTTTTTCAATGCGGTAGCTAAATCCTTAACAGAGATCAAACTTGCTGGGTGAGAGTCGGTTGCAAAGCTTTGTTCGGCAGTCATTTCAGTTGGCTGAATCAATACCCATGAAGGTTGAATTAACACCCAAGATGGCTGGATCAGCACCCAGGAAGGTTGAATTAACACCCAAGATGGCATAGTGATTGGGCCACTACCATTAAACGTTGTACTCTCAACCAAATTCTCCACGCTAGGCTCAATTTCAGGCATTAAAGCGCCACCGTGACCATAAAATGAAAAGGTCAATTTTTGATTATTTGTAACTTGGCGAACCCACTTCAAATAACCGCCTAAAGTCTCGCCATCTCCCATATCATATTCAGAAATCGCTTCAGACAAGTTTCCACCTGCGTCTGGTAACCCACCAAAAATTGACCGTGCTGGGATAATCATTCCAGAGTATACAAAATAGATTTGACTATCTCCTTCACCAAAGTCGTCAACCAACATAATTGAAAACAGTTCCTGATTGATTTCAGAGCCGTTGATTATTCCGTTTACAGTCGATTCAATTTGCGGGGCTAAATTTCCAACTGCATAATTTGGATTATCAAATGCCAAAGCGGTGGTATGAATCATTGAAATATCTTTAGGAAAAGCAAAGCCGATCTGATGGCTCAATCTAGTTGACTCCACATTTGAGAAAAGCTCACCCATGAATATCCCTGGGACCCGACTCAAGCTGGCAACCATATTTGATCTAATAGGAAAATCAACTGCTTGAACTTCACCAGGCCCTAAACTTCGAATCTGGATGCTAGCTAAATTTTCAAATTCAGAACTGAAATTGAGCTGCTTTAAGTTATTCCAAGATTTCCCATGGGCTGTGGTGGGGAAAAGTAAGTAGCTAAGCTCCAATGTCGAATCATGAGATTGTGTAAGATCGTGATTTTTAATCCAAACAGTTACAATCGGGTTGCTGGGTGACAAATTTGAAGTATCCACATTTGTAATAGCAACACCATCTTGTAATCCATCTTCTGGATTGGCAAAAACCCCTTTTGGTTGAAGTAAAATCGCGGCTCCAATTAAAATAAGAATAGATAGCAAGAAAAAGATTCTGCGACTCCACTGAAAAATTACATGCTTAGGGTGTGATGATAGCTTCGACATAAAAACCTCGTACTATTCAACTTTGGCTGAATAAAGTACTATTTTCAGGAATTCGATCCAAAAAAAAATCAAACAACTAGATTCGTGTACACAAAATACAAACTCAACCTTAAGGAAATCTTTAAGGTGATTTGAAATTCAATATGAATCAACACACTTTACCTGAAATCCAAAAAGATGTAGGGGATGGCTTCAAATATGTCCGCGAAGGGCGCATTTTAGAGCTTTCCGCTCTGCCTCTCGCTCAGACTAGATTGGTAACAGACTGTTTACTTACAGGCCATCCAATTACACCAGACATACGCGGCCGGACATTTAGATCCGTTTTACGTTGGGCCACCGACCGTCTAAAACCTGGTGGAGAACACAACTGGTATGCAAATGAATGGCGAAATTTTAATACACTTAACTTTTTTTACTTAGAGGGTTTAAAAGTTGCTGAATTATCTGAAAAAATGGGGATCGCAGACCAAACCCTTTATTTGGTACGCTCAGAAGCAATTGCAGCCGTCACACAAGTTTTATTAGAAGAAATCAAATCACCGGTCGATGGAAAACGGCGTAAAAACTATTCTCTCGAAGATCAATACAAGCTGCAAACAAATTATTCCAGAAAAATTCTTCGTCTTCTCGCCGCATTTGGCCAATCGATGCCTTATCGCTTAATCAGCTCGGTGCTTCAAGTAAATGACAATTCAGATTTAATTCAGTCGCTCTCTGAATTAGTCAATTCTGGACTAATCATCAGTGATCCAACTTTCTCAACTGTACTCGTTCATCCAGAAACTATCGACTTTCTAGCACTTCAGCTCTCATCAAATGAAATTGAAGAATGGCATGAATTAATGGCCGATTATTTTCTAGAACAAGAAAATTTTATCGAAGCCGCCACACACTATAAAAAGGCCAATCAGCCGCAAAAATGCGCCAGCATATTACTGAATAACCATGAGGCAATTATCAATGACATGCAAATTGAGGATTTGCAGCAACTACTAAGAAGTTTAAAACGGACAGAATTAAATGATGATACGTGGATTCAAATCCAACTTCTGGAAGGCGACAATCTTAAACTAATGGGGAACCTTGAAGGAGCAATCGATGCTTATCAAAAAGCATTGAGTGCAGAATCGATCGCTTTAAAAGCCCAAGCTTATTATCAACGGGCAATGGCTCTTTTCCTAATTAATCTAGATGAAGCCTTGGCTCACTATAACTACTGCATCCAATTACTCAGTACAGAGAAAGTTAATACTGATCTACTAACACAGGCGTTTATCGGTCAAGCAAATGTTTATCTACACGAGAATCAATTAGACATTGCTGAAAATAGTTTACAAGAAGCTACCCAGATTATTGATGAATCTAATCGGGAAATATTTTCTTATTTACAGTCAGCTTGGACCCGCCTATCAACCAAAAAGAATGATTTGAAAAAAGCTGCGTCACATGGCCAACAAGCCTGGCTTGCCGCAAGCGAAATTGGAGACTCTGTTCGCATGGCTGAAATGTCATATAACTTGGGAGTCATTTATGCACAACTAGGCGACTTTGGGAAATCCAGTGATTATCTAGAAAAAAGCAGTGTTATTGCAAAAGAAATAGGCAACTTAGAAGTCTTAGCCGTTAACCGAAAAACGCTAGGGGGACTGTATTTCATACAAAAAGATTATGAAAATGCGATTAAGGAGTATGAGGCTGCATGGGAAATGCTTACAAACATGGGGAATCTCAATTGGCAAACCCACACCGCTTATGATTTGGCGGAAGTTTATGGTGAGGTCAACGATGTAGCCAAGTTTTGGGATTTTTATAAGAAAGGGGTTGCTTTGGCTCAAGAATTTGGGAATTCAAGCTTGGCTGAAGAATTTTTCAAGCTAAAAGAAAAATTTGGGTTCCAAGATAATTTAGAGAATTTGAATGACCGCCAAATGGCAGCAATTCACCACATGCGCCAATATGGAAAAATCACGAATCGAGAGTTCCAATCAATAACTCAGTTATCCCCGCGTCAAGCATTGAGAGAATTACAGGATCTCGTTGAAAAGAGCATTATTGAAAAAGCTGGGAAAGGTCGATCCGTACACTACCGGCTGCTATGATATTTAAGAGCCTTATGCTGAGTTGAGCCCATCAAATAGCGGCCCTACCGCTGATTGTGCTTCCAAATCGTTTTATCGATCAAACTGCATAAAACAAATCGATAAAAACACGCCACAATCACATTTACATCCAATTAATTGCGCCAAAGCAATTCCTTTTCTCTAATTTAGTCCTGTTTTCCTAGAGTTCTTTAGGTATTTTATTCGCCTCTAGATCGGTAAGATAGTTGTGTTAGAAAATCTAATTTCAACTGATCAACGGGTTGTATTGAGAGCTAGATCTGGCCAACCACAATACACATAGGAGGGTAAATCAATCTAAATTCAGGTCACTATAGCCATACTACGATTTGAGGGCAGCCAGTTCCAACTAAAGGAATTCAAAAGTATTTAGGAGAAAAAATGTCAAATCAATTAAATTCAAAATTTTTGAAGCGTTCGATTGCGTTTACACTTTCAGCTTTAGGTTTATTGTTGTTTATTGTGTCGATTGGGTCTGCCAGTCCTGCACAACCAGAAGTTAAAAGCTACATCGTGGTTATGGAGTTAAATCCTGTTATCGCCTATGAGGGAGAGATTGCAAAATTACCTGCTACAAAGCCGGGTAAAGGAAACAAAGTAAATCCCAATAGTGCAAAAGTAAAAAAATATCAAAGCCATTTGATTTCAACACATGAGGATTCTTTGGCAGATGCTGGCGCATCTAACAGTCAGAAAGTCCATGATTACACTATCGCTTTAAACGGTTATTCAGCTCTCTTAACTGAAGATCAAGCCAAAGCGATTAAGAGTCAGGTTGGTGTAAGAATGGTGATGGATGATGAATTACGTCAGCTCACCACTGAAAGCAGCCCCGGCTTTTTGGACCTTGACGGCCCGGCCGGTGCTTGGGCAACTGGATACGACGGTGAAGGTGTTGTTGTTGGTGTCATCGACTCAGGCATTTGGCCAGAACATCCAAGTTTTGCTGACGACGGAAGCTTTGCAGCTCCTCCAGTCACCCTTGATGGTTCGGTCTACGCAACTTGTGATTTTGGGAACACCGCTCATAATCCAAACGATGCTCCGTTCACTTGTAACAACAAATTAATTGGTGCCCGGCAAATCTTGCCAACCTATCGTGCCGTTATCGGTGCTGATCCAGATGAATTTGATTCAGCACGTGATGATGATGGTCATGGAACACATACCGCCTCGACCGCAGCGGGCAATGCTGGGGTTACCGCAACCGTCTTAGGCATTAACCGCGGAACCGTTTCTGGTATCGCCCCACGTGCCCATGTGATCGCTTACAAAGGGTTGGGCAACTTGGGTGGATTTGGTTCAGACCTTGCGGCCGCGATCGATCAAGCTGTCGCTGACGGTGTTGACGTCATCAACTACTCAGTCGGTGGTGGCCCGAGCTTAACCGGTGCAGATGATATAGCTTATCTATTTGCCGCAGATGCTGGCGTCTTTGTGGCTACATCGGCCGGAAACAGCGGCCCAGGCGCAGGAACAGTCGGCGGACCCGGATCAGTACCTTGGATTACCACAGTGGGTGCTAGCACCCAACCGCGCTCATTCCAAGGCTCAGCTTCATCTAGTGACGGCTGGGAGTTCTTTGGTGTATCTATCACCGGTGGAACAGCAGAATTGCCATTGATCGATGCAGAAGATGCAGGGGATGCACTTTGTAATCCTGGCGCTTTAGATCCAAGCATGGTTGCAGGCAAGATCGTTTATTGTAAACGTGGTGCGATTGCTCGCGTTGCAAAAGGATATGCCGTCTACCTAGCAGGTGGTGCAGGTATGATCTTATCAAACCAAACAGACGGCCAAGCTTTGATCTCAGACACCCACTGGTTACCTTCAGTCCATATCAATGACACCGATGGCAATGTTGTCAAAGCATACATCGATTCGGCCGGTGCTTCGGCTGTGGCTCAAATCAATGGTGGCGCTGCAACTATTGTTGACGCCCCGAAAATGGCTGGCTTCTCGTCACGTGGGTCAAACGTCGTGGCTGAAGACATCATCAAACCGGACATCACTGCTCCTGGCGTGCAGATTCTAGCGGGTGGCTCACCATTCCCAGATGCAGGATCAGTTCCGGGAGAACTATTCCAAGCCATAGCGGGTACATCGATGTCTAGCCCGCATATCGCTGGTATTTTCGCCCTGATTAAACAGGCACACCCAGATTGGACCCCTGCAATGGCAAAATCAGCCATTATGACCACCGCTTATCAAGAAGTGGCAAAAGAAGATGGCTCGACTCCGGCCGATCCATTTGACTTCGGTGCCGGTCATGTCAATCCAGGTAGCCCGGTTCACAAAGGTTCAGCCTTCCAACCAGGGTTGGTTTACGACGCCGGTTTCTTAGAATATCTTGGATTCTTGTGTGACGCAGAGCCATCTGCCTTGAGCCCAACGACTTGTCCCGGATTAGCAAGTGCAGGCATCCCAACTGATGCGAGCGATTTGAACTTGGCTTCAATCGGAATTGCAGAGCTGCCAGGCAGCCAGACGATCGAAAGAACCGTTACCAGTGTTGCAAATGAAAATGGATGGCGTACTTACAACGTTTCTGTTGATGCCCCTCCAGGCTATACCGTCAGCGTTTCACCATCGAGCTTCAAGATCAAGAAAGGCCAGACAAGAACCTATAGCGTGACGATCACGAATGATGGTTCAGCTCCAATCGGACAATGGGCATTTGGCTCGTTAACATGGAGTGATTCGACCGGGCATTACGATGTCCGCAGTCCAATTGCGGTGCGTGCCACCCTCTTTAATTCACCAGCCAGCGTGCTAGGTAGTGGAGATTCTGGTAACGCAAGCTTTGGTGTCACGTTCGGTTATTCAGGTGATTATTCAGCCGCAGCTCACGGGCTCGAAGCTGCGAACATCATTTCTGACAGTGTTGTACAAGACCCTGATCAAGCATTTAGCCCAAGTGATGGATTCAGCAACTTGCACACCATCAACACCAGTGGTGCGGCTTATCTGCGAATTGCGATGCCACCTGAAGCGGTTAACGATCCAGCGGTTGACATTGACATTTTTGTCTTTGATCCATCGTTAAATCTTGTCGCTTCAAGTACCAGCGGTGGTACGGATGAAATCGTCAACATCGCTTTACCAGACGATGGCACATGGTATGTCTTTGTTCATGGTTGGCAGACTGCAGGTGCCAGCGCAGATTATGACTTGTACACATGGGTTGTCTCTGCGACACCTGGTGGAAACATGACTGTTGATTCAGCACCAACCGCGGCCGTCATTGGCAGCAATGACACGATTGACGTGAGCTGGACCGGTGCAACGGCGGGTGAATGGCATTTAGGTGCTGTTTCTCACAGTGATGCTTCAGGTCTAATCGGATTAACACTTGTTGAAGTAGACAATCGCTAGGCAGGTCTACGACCTAGCGTTAGTTAGTTGATTATTCAACCGGCCGCAGTTTTATAACGAGCTGCGGCCGGTTTTATTAGAACAGAGATCCTACTTAAAAAACTTTCATTCAACCCCCTATAAGAGACAGCAATTAAGGATCGAAAAGAATGCTAAAAAAATGCACAGCTTTTATGAGCATCATGATTTTTGGTGCGATGATATTCTTCGCTTCAGGCAGCTCACATTCACTTGAAGCCCAAAACGGTGGCCCATCAATTCGCCTGAAAGGGTATACGTTTAATCCTGCCGCTGGAAACCAGCCAAATATAGCTCCAGGGCTAGAAGTAGCTGAATTAGCCAGTGGGGCAAAAGGTTATTACATCGTTCAATTTACAGGACCCATCCATGCAGAATGGAAAGATGAGCTTGAAGCCAATGGTGGGGAAATCCTTGAGTACATTCCAGATTTCGCATTCAAGGTTCGTATGAACCCAGCTCAGGCTGCACGTGTTAGCAATCTTAATGCGATCAATTGGGTCGGCATTTTTCAACCAGCATTCAAACTTAGCCCTGATCTCAATATCGAAGGGGAAAACCTATATCGCATCCGAGTTGAAAAGGGTGCCAATGCAGGCCAAGTAAGAGCCGCAATCGCCCAAAGCGGAGCGGAAGTATTGGGCCGTGATGGTCAAACAATTGTAATCGATGCAAACATCGAGCAAATCGAAGCGGTTGCGCGCGTGACAGATGTCGCTTGGATCGATAATTTTGATGCCAATGTTTTACACGAAAAACATAACGACTCAGGCGCAGGTGTCATCATTGGCGGCGCGATCGCAAATGCCAATGGGTATGACGGGTCAACTCAGATCGCGGCGGTAGCAGATACCGGTATCGGTGACGGAACCGTTTCAGGTGCTCATCGTGACATTCAGGCGAATCGGGTGGTTTCTGTTAATAATTGGCCTGGGGCTACAGACATCTGTGTTAAAACAATTTTTGATGATGGTGCAATAGACGTAGATAGTGCTCACGGGACGCATGTTGCTGGCTCTGTCTTAAGTTCTGGTGATCCTGTAACTGGACTCGGACGAGGTACCGCACCAGCAGCAGGGCTTGTTTTTCAAGCCACGGAAAACTTTGCAAATATTTCAAAACGCTGTCAAAGAGCCGGATGGCCTGCGAACGGCTATCTATTAACTGGTCTACCAGACAATCTTAACAATCTTTATCAGCAAGCTTATAACGATGGCGCTCGTATCCATGCTAATTCTTGGGGCAGTGACCAAGCCGGTGTTTATACGGCCAATAGTGCCCAGACTGACGAATTTATCTGGAATAACCCAGATATGACGATTACGTTTTCGGCCGGAAATGACGGTGCCGATGCAAATAGCAACGGGGTTGTTGATAATGACTCGATCGGGTCTCCGGCTACAGCGAAAAACACGATTACGGTTGGTGCAAGTGAAAATGCCCGGCCAGATAATTTCGCTTGTGACACCGGTTTAAGTTATGTCTCATCTGATACCTATCAGGCAGGCCAAACGTGTAACAGCATGGGCGGCACAAATAATCTGGGAACAGCTGGAGCAAGATGGGGATTCACGACTGAACCGCTTAACAGCGACTCAACGGCCGGAAATCAAGAGCAGATGGCTCCTTTCTCGAGCCGTGGCCCAACTGATGACGGCCGGATCAAGCCGGACATCGTCGCACCAGGCACATGGATCCTTTCAACTTTCTCTGATCTATATCAACAAGAGTATGGCAGCCAAACAAACCCACAAACGGGTGGGTCTCAGTATGACGGTTGGGGTATCCCTTATAATGCTTTCTACAAATATATGGGTGGCACCTCGATGTCGAACCCAATTGCGGCCGGTGGGGCAACTGTTATTCGTGACTACTACAACAAAGCCCATGGGCATAGTGCTAGTGCCGCGCTAGTCAAAGCAACAATGATTAATTCGGCCGTTGATCTATTAGATGAAAACAATGACGGCTCAAATGACAATGACTTCCCAATTCCAAATGTCCATGAAGGTTGGGGCCGAATTGATGTGGCGAAGGCTACCGATGGTTCTCTTCTATTTATAGACAATTCAAGTGGACTAAATACCTCGGGAAATGCGACCTATCAATACAATGTCAGTTCAGCTGGCAGCAAGTTCAAAGTATCAATCGTTTGGAGTGACTATCCATCAATCGAAGCCGCCTCGCAAAATCTAGTTAATGACCTTGACTTAGTTGTAACAGCACCAAACGGTACGCAGTATCGCGGCAATGTGTTTAACAATGGCTGGTCACAAGCAGGTGGAAACACCGACCGGGTAAACAATGTGGAGAATGTGTACATTCAATCGGCGGCGTCAGGTACTTGGACTGTATCTGTCACAGGCTATAACGTTCCCAACGGAGCACAGCCATTCGCGGTCGTTGTCGATGGCACATTTGGCCCTCCGGTAGCAACAGCAACCCCAACAAATACGGCCGTTCCAACTAACACCCCCGTAGCGACAAACACTCCCGTAGCAACGAGTACACCGTTACCAACCAATACTCCTTCAGCTGTGAGCGATGTGCATGTGGGTCAATTAGATGGTTCAAGTTCAAGTGCACCAAGAAATAGATGGGTGGCATCTATCCTCGTCACCGTTCACGACGCCAACCATAACCCGGTTTCAGGAGCCACAGTTGATGGCTCATGGAGCAATGGGGCCAACGGCGGTGCGAGCTGCACGACCGACAGTAATGGACAATGTACGGTTTCTAAATCGAACCTAAAAGGTAATGTAAGCTCAATCACATTCAGTGTAACTGGGATTAGTGGAACCGGTTTAACGTATAATAGTGGTGCGAATGATGTAACGAGCACAACGATTGCACGACCTTAACTACAAGTAGCTATGCCACTTAGTTGATCAAAATTAATACTAAGGCTCGGCAGAAATGTCGAGCCTTTTTTGTTTGCAGGTTTTGCTATGATCAAAAAAAGTTTTTATTTATTGTTCTCTTTAATTATTTTTTCAGGATGCCAAGTCAACAACTCGCAAGAAACATCGATTCAGAAATCTGAGGCGCCATCGGCCGACTCATCTAATACAACACAGCCCACAAGTGAAAACCAATCAGTAGAATCTGAAACACCCATTTCAATAACACCTTTGCCTAGCCCCAGCAATCATAGTGAAGATATGTCAGAGTTAGAAACACACCCCAATGTATTCAAAGCAAAAAACGACTTGGCTACACGGTCAAATATATCGTTTGATCAAATTGAAGTGATCCTCGTTAAGTCTATGACTTGGCCCAACTCAAGTTTAGGCTGCCCTCAACCAGACATGGCTTATACTCAAGTTCAAAAAGAGGGGATGCTTATTCAACTCCGTGCAGATGGGTTCATTTATAACTATCACAGTGGGGAAAGTCGCGATCCATTTCTATGCATTCAGAAAAATAGCACCAAAGACCCCTCCATTAAATTAGATCCCTCGATGGCACGAACCCCATTACCTGATGACCTTGACAAGTAGTACCATAATATTTATTTATGCCCTTCTTGACAAGAATGGGTACAGTATACAAACCGACTAATAAGCTAACTTTTATTTCAATTGGGTGAAAACTATGAGCGAATTTTTAGAAGTAACTGATGAAGAAATTGAAGAGATCATGCCGATCTTACAGCGTCTCATTTGGGCTAGCCCAGAGACAAGAAAAAAAGTGCAGCAAATGGGGGTCAATTTACTCCCTGTCGATTACTACAGCAATACCCCATCTATTGAGGAGATTGAAGAGTCATTTGAATATACGGCTGGTGAGCCGCCATACCTCAACCTCCATATTTTCAATTCACAACGATTTAAGCAGACTTTAGACCGACTCATCGTCTACTCAAACGAATTTAATCCTCCTATTGTCGGCGACCCTATAAATTGTGAAAACTATTTTTGGCAGAATGAAATGTTTAGCCACAGCGATGCTATGGCTTACTATTGTTTCATTCGTTATTTAAAACCAGCCAATATTTTAGAGATTGGCTCTGGCTTTTCTACTTTGGTTGCGCTTGAAGCGGTTGGAAAAAATAAAAGCGGTAACGTACATTGCATCGAGCCTTATCCCCGTGAGTTCTTAAAAAAGAATGCTGCAGTAGATCTACATAGTATTAAAGTGCAAGATGTAAAAGCAGAATTTATAAATGACACACTCAAAGATGGAGATATTCTTTTTATCGATTCAACCCATACAGTTAAAAGTGGTAGCGACTGCTTGCACATCTATTTGCGCCTACTGCCTGAAGTCCGCCGCAACATACATGTCCATGCCCATGATATCCATCTACCATTTGGTTTACGCCAAGACTGGCTATTGAATCATCAGCGTTTTTGGACCGAGCAATATTTGCTGCTGGCTTTTCTAATTGATAATCCTAAAGCATCGCTTTTGTATGGCAGTATGTACAATGGCACATGGCTCCCCAAACGCATGAAAACATTTATGGGGAATAAATATCCTTATGGCGGCGGAAGTGTTTGGTTTAGTTACAACGGCGCATTAAACGCTTAGGCTAAATCGCTATCGGCCGAACATCGATTTTATTTTTTGTAAAAAGCCGGTCTGTTCGAGTTTCTCGACACCCGGTTTTTGCACTGCCACATCACAATACATGTAATGGGCCAAGGCGAAATACCTCATTTGCCAATCTTCCTCTAAACATAGTTCGTTCACTGCTTGCATAACCCCATAAGCCATACACTCAACAGGAGACCAATATGTATAGTCATTGAATAGCAAATATCCTCCAGGTTTTAACTTTGATTTAGCCGCCTCTATATCTCGCTTGACCCCTTCGTAGCGATGATCTCCATCAATGTAAATAAAATCAAAGTAATTTTCTGGAAATGATTCTTGAAGCAGAGTCGAGGAATCCCCTTCAAGCAAATGGACAATGTCAGTATTTATTTTTTCTTGAAACTTGTCTTTAATTCCGAAAGCCTTTAAATCTAAATCAATCAGATGAAGCTCAGCAGGGGAACAGATATCTAAAATAATTTGGGAAAACTGCCCTGTTTGGACACCCACCTCTGCAACGATTCCCCCCTTACTCATTCGTTCTAAAATCGATAAACGATTTGGTAACAAGGTGCAATCATTAATATGTTTATCTGTCAACATGACTGCCGGGTGAGGCAGTCCGATTGTTTCAGATGATGCTTTATAGTCGTCCAAGGCATTGAACCAAGCTTTTTTTGCTTCATTCATGGCATAGCCGAAAGCTTGTTTTTCTTCAGTTGTGCTTAAAGAATTCATTTTTTCACCTTAAATAGTTCTTGTTCTGGAAAAAGATTTTGAATTTAGTTTTCTGCCATCTTATTCAAATAATCACTAACGATTTGATCGGGTTTCCCTCTATCCACTAACGATCCTTTATTGATCCAAATCGCCTCATCGCAAAATTGTTGCACCTGATCTAGGCTATGGGTCACAAAAACAATCGTTCGTCCCTCTTCGCGAAATTGCCGAATACGATCAAAACATTTTTTCTGAAATGAGACATCTCCAACACTGAGTACCTCATCGATCAGCAAAATTTCTGGATCAGAGTAAGCTGCAACCGCAAAGCCAAGCCGAATTTGCATTCCACTGCTATAAGTACGAAGAGGATAATCGATGTCATCTTCAAGTTCTGAAAATGCGACAATTTCATCGAAGCGATGAGCGACATCAGACCGAGTTAAACCTGAAACAATGCCGTTTACGAAAATATTTTCTCGACCAGTTAGGTCATGATGGAATCCAGCTCCCAGCTCTAACAAGCCACCGATTCTCCCTTTCGTGAGTATTTGCCCTTCGTCAGGGCGCAAAACGCCACCCAGCAAACGTAGCATCGTTGATTTTCCAGACCCATTTGCACCGATAATTCCAGTCATCTTGCCTTGCCTGACTGAAAAATTAATATCACGCAAAGCCCATTTTGCTTCTCGTGGTCGTAAGCCGCGCATGCGCTTGGTCAACGCTTCTTGAATGGTGGTCGGCCGCCCTTTGTGATATAGCCGAAACCACTTTCCCACTTTATGTACTTTAATGACTTGACTCATTAAATCTCCTCCGCAAATCGATAGCTCGAGCGAGTAAAAAAGAAATATCCGATCGCCAAACCGATAAGAGACCCGATAAATAGAATTGCTAAATTGTTATTGAAGGGAAAACGTCCAAATATCAATATTTCTCGATATGCACTGATAATATGCACCATAGGGTTCAAGTTATAGATAAATCGAAACTGCTCAGGGACTAAAACAGCATCATAAAAGACAGGGGACAGATAAAAGCCTAAAAGCAAGGCAATCCCTAATAAGTATTCTGTATCTCTAAAAGTGACATGGATAGCCGCTAAAAAATAAGCAAGCGCTAAAGTAAGGGTAAATTGCACAATGATGATGAGCGGAAAGGCGACAATAGACCAGCCGACATTAATTCCACTAAACCAAACGAAGACAAATAGAATAGGAAGGGCGATAAGAAAGTGAATGAAATTAGTGATCACAGTAACAACTGGTAACAGCGCAATAGGAAACCCCGGGCGCCTGATCATCATTCCGTTTTGCACAATTGAACCGGTTGCCCCAATTAAAGAAGATTGAAACCAATTCCAAGTGAGTAACCCAGAAAATAAGAAGAGGGTGAAATTTTGAATACCAACCTGAATGACATAGAAAAACACAAAGTATAAAACCAGTAGTTGTGCTAGCGGATTTACAAGCGACCAAACCATTCCTAATATAGACCGCTTATATCTAAGCTTCATATCACGGGCAACAAGCTCTTTTATCAAGTCCCTTATGTATATAGTTTGATTTCTTGGGGGTTCAATCCCAGCTTCTTTTTCTTTGCTTTCAATAATCATAATTTAACCTCCACCCAAAAAATTAATTCCACTTGATTTGTTAGGAGCCAAGGAACCTTCGGCCTCATCTAATTTTCGAGCATGACGGCGGGTAGAAAAATAAGCCCATGGGCTACTTAATGCACCTCTAAGTTCGCTACGCACAAACTCTTTGGGTAAATCTCCAGGCCGTAATAAACGTACAAAAAGCCAATCAATTATCCAATATCGAAAGGCAAACCAAGCGATAAACGCTCTGTTAACAGTTCGATTCCGGCCGCAAGTCATTAGATAAACCCCAAAGCTGCGGCCGTTGTTGAACATAAGTTGGTGCAAATCTTCGGCCGATCTACGGTGATGGTGCCAAACGTAAGCTTTGGGTTCATACAAAATATTTTTACCAGCTGCGGCTACTCGATGTAACATTTCAACATCTCCTCCCCCATTGCTTGGCGTGCCTACATCTAAAGAGACATCAAATAGGCCTGTTCGACGAAACAGTTTTTTACGATAAGCCATATTTGCGCCCACACCAAAACCGCTTGCCCATAATTTTTCGACTGCAGACAATTGAGTCCCTCGAATAAATTTCCTTTTAAAACCATGGCTCATTCCACCATAAGCAAATTCAAACAAGCTCTGATGATGAGTCTCCAATTCTGCGGGCAGAACAGGACCGGTTACCACATCGATATGCGGATCCGCAAATGCTTGACCCGTCGCTTTTAACCAACCACGGTCAGGACGAGCATCATCGTCAGTAAAAGCGACAATCGAATAAGTTGCCTCTTGCACAGCTCTATTTCGAGCTCGGTCAAGCCCTGGAAGATTCTCCCGGATATATCGAATGGACACATCACTATTCGCACTTATCGACTCAACAATTTTCTTTGTAGCATTATCAGTTGGTGCATTATCGATGACTAAAATCTCATAGCTTGGGTAATCTAATTGCAACAGAGATGTGAGATTTCCCCCTATCATTTCCGGCCGGTTCCGGGTACAAACAACCACAGTAATTGGAATATCTGATCCATGTTTTTTCTTATTTAAATTCGATGGCTTATTAGTTTCAGCTAAATATTTCCAATCAAGCTGCTTAAAAAACAATGCTTTAATTGTTTCTGTCGTCACTGCAGATTCCCGAATCGGATCTAGGGTTAGCCACCCCAACGGAACCCCAAATGACTTTACTAATAAATGCAGTCCCCGATCATAAGGAACTGGCACCGGCTGGAGTCTATCCTGCAAGTCTATATCCAAAGTGACTCGGGGCGTTTTAAGAAAATCATTATCATTGGGTGGAAAAGTGTTAAAAATAACCTTTGAATTCGCTGGCTCATTTTGAACTCCTTGGGCTGCCGCAAATAGCCGACCGGCCAATAATTCCACCGCGCCACGATTGATTAGCCATGCTTTAGCTACAGTAGGATTTACCTTTTCAGCTCCCATCAAAGCTGGAATCTGAGCCACATCCGTGCCATTGATTTTGAAATGAACACCATCCGGCCGTTTTCGGTTGACCATACTCAAAATTTCATCAGCATGGTCATAACCATCGAGTAAATTCACATTCTCAATTTTGCCTTTCTTATTTAAATAACTAAAGGAACGATTAGCATAAACCTTTTGAATTTCTTCTGGCCCTGATACAACTTGGGAGATGCCGTGCCAATACCAATAATCTTGAACATGTATGAAGGTTAAATTCCAAGCTCGAGTCATTCGAAGCCACATAAAAAGCTGAATTATGATCTCTAAAAAACTTGAAACGGTCTTACCTAAACGAGGTGCTTTAAAAGCTGTCCAACGCAAAAAACGGCATAAACGGGAAAATGGTGCGGTCTGAATAGGAAGGACATATCGCAAATCAGGATATCGGCGAATCAAATATACATCGGCTTCACCTTCAGCCAAGCGTCTCCTGAGTGAGCGGCGCAAATCAGTCACGTCATGATGCTTACCGGCGGCCGCATATGAAAAAGCAAAGTTGGCACCAGCTAAAGTTGCACGATACCCAAATTCATAGTCTTCATGGCAACGCAATGCCTCATCAAAACCGTTTAAACGATTAAACAAATCAGCTTGAATCGACAAATTTCCGGTAAACACATCTCCATACCGGAATCGGTAGCCATTCTCACCTAATTCATGAAAGCGATCTTGCCACCACTGCTGGATCGATTCGCTAAATAAGGCTTGAGTCATTGTCGGCTGTAACGGTAGATATCCCAAAATAATTCGATTGTCTTCTTTGACATGCTCTCTAACATGGGCTTCAACAAAAGTGGGAGCAACTTCTATATCATCATCTAAAAAGATGATGACATCGCCACTAGATTTCTTTACGCCAGCATTTCGTGCAGCTGCAGGTCCGAGCCCCGATAGCTCAACTAAAAAAATAGGAATAGAAGCTGCCAGACCCTTAACGAAGCCACTTGTCCCATCGACACAACCATCAGCAACCACAATCACCTCAAAATTTACCGGCAGCCAGCTCTGATCAAACAAGGCTTGGAGCGTTGTTGGCAGCCGGTCCAGACGATTATGGGTTGGGATAATAACTGAAACTGAAGGTTCAGATTTACTCATGCAACCTTCTTTCGGCGTAATTTCCGACTTGATTGCAAATAAGCAAGCGGACCATACATGCATCCTCTAATTTCGGCTAGAATTAGATCAAGGGGCATTGAATTAGGTGTTTGGTTTAAAACGTCTCGTAAATGGTTGAGTTGATAATCAAGAAAGTAGTGCTTCACGTATGAAAAAACCTGCCAGTTCTTCTCTTTAAGCAACATTCGGGTCCACATCGCAAAAATTCCAACACCATAACCATGCATCGTTTTATGCAATTCTTGATCTCCACTGCGATGCATGTGCCAAGACACGGCCGATGGGTCATAAATTGCATCAAAGTGATTAAAAAGAATGCGAGCAAACATTTCTGTATCACCCCCCGATCTTGTTAAGGTCCCAGCATCTAATGCTTCATCAAACAATCCTACATGGTCAAACACTTCTTTACGAAAGGCCATATTTGCACCTGCACCGACCCGCCCCGCATGCCCAACATTATCAATTCGGCCAACAAAATGGCGCCGGTCAAACCCTTTTTGGAATGGAGTAAATCGCTCAAAATTTTCTTGCTCCCAACTCATTAACTGAAGAGGCAAAGTTAGCCCGCAAACACACATGATTTGTGGGTTTGTAAAGTTTTTTACCAATGCTCTCGCCCAATTTGGGTCAGGAACAGCATCATCATCGTTAAAAATAACGATGTCATGACTAGCGGCACGGATTGCAGTATTGCGAGCCACATTTAACCCCGGTCGATTCTCACGCACATAACGAACACGACCACCATATGTTTCAACTATCTCTTTTGATGCGTTAGAAGATGGTGCATTATCGACCACTATAAACTCTTGACCATCATCTTTTAATGCCATAAACCCGTCTAAGCATCTTTTTAAGTGTTCAGGCCGATTACGAGTGCAAACAACAATACTGACCGGTTGTTTTAATGGTGGAAATGGATCATCTTTTATTCCAAATGACTCCAAAGCAATCTCATTCCAAAGAAGAAAGTTGTTTTCTGTAAAAATAATATCTTCCAGTTCAATAAGATTAATAGAAGCATTTACTACAGGGAGCCAATATGTACCCACAACTCGATTTCGATACCACCCAATAACATAGACATAATCAAAACCTTGGTATGAGTCAGATGAAAAATCCCAACTTTCAATTTTTAAGTTAATAATTCCCGTTGCCATAAAAGTTAAAAGTAAAGAATCAATCGCCCAAGCTACTTCTAAGTATCGATTCGTGATCAATCATTGTTTCGGTAGCAAAGAAATACGGCCGTGCTAAAGGTCGTATCAATCCAAGTTGTGGAATAGAAAAAAGTAGGGTGACACTGTACAAAATCAGAAAATCAAAATTTTTGTCAGTTGAAATCAAGTTGTAGAGCAAGCCTAAAACAAGCAATATCGCCGTCCCAAGTTGAACGAGAACCCACTTAGGATGAAGTTGATTAGAGCTGGACTTAGGCGTCGGCTGAAAATCTAGTGGCAGGCGAAAAAGACTCATTCCAAGCGCTAACATATAGATGGGCCACGTATTAAAAACCAAAATTGTTGCTCGCCATAATGATTTCGACGTCTGCAGCAAACCTCCCCACTTATTTAAGGCGGCACCCCGAATTAAAACATCCGTTACTGCTAGTGGGGCGAGGTACAGAAAATAAGTTTGGAAAAGCATTTTTGTTTGGTAATCAGCACCAAGTAAGATTGAAATCAATAAAGCGATATGAATACCAATCACAGTGCCTAGCAAATATTTAGTTGTCCGAACCGCATAGACTATCCGTTGTTTAAAATTTAGCTCAAAGAATAAACGCGGATATTTTGAAATTAGAACCTCAAAGACCCCTCGAGCCCATTTAAACTGCTGAATGTACCATGCGGTTAAATCACGTGGAGCTAGCCCAGGAGCCAAAGGCTCATGCACATATCTCGAGGTCCATCCGGCCGCATGAAGTTCAATTGAAGTCGCCAAATCCTCGGCTAATCCAGGCTTGTAGTTGCCAATTTGCAAAAGGGCTTCACGCCGAATCAAAGAGTTTGTCCCGATTTTTGTAACGCTATTAAAGCCATCCATGCCACGAGAAGTTGAGGTATAAAAATCAAACGTTGTTTCTGCGGCCGCCCTTGACACCCACCCAAAGTCATAGTTGTTATAAAAAGTTGGAATCGCCTGAACAAACCCCACCGATTGATCAGCAAAGTATGGAAGAGTCTTTTCAAGAAAGCTTGCCTCAGGCAGATGATCTACATCAAAAATCACAATGATGTCTCCCTTTGTTAAAGGTAAAGCCGCATTCATATTGCCAGCTTTGGCATCTGCATTCCCAACCCGATTTAAGTAACCAGCTCCAAATTTTTTGGCGATTTTTGCTAAGTCAGGATCATCACCATCATCTAATAGCCAAACCTGAAAGTCACCTTTCATGGAGCAAGCTGCCGCCAAACAGCCCACAATTAGATCAAAATCTTCGTTCCATGCGGTAATAAAAACATCAACGGTTAAATCGATTGCTGGCAACTCAACAGCTGAGGGCTGGGCGTTTACCCCCAAGTAAATAATCCAATTGCAGGTTATTTGAAAAACTCCGTAAAAAAGAGCAAAAAGAAATCCTAATAAAAGTACAGGATGCACAAACTCATAATATTGTAGCCACCAACTATAAAAAAATAGCAGGCTGGTCAACCCCAGTAGCAAAAGAGGGTAAATGTGCCAGTTATAATTCTTGCGCTTAAACATAGAACCGACATGGTTCAGAATCCCAACTTGTTGAAATCTCCTGAGTAATTATTGAGCAACTATGGTTAGCTAGAATTTGCTCTAGTGTTGAATAAACAATGATGATTTTGAACATAGGCGAAGCCAAAAGATTAGAAATGAAATGTAAGTTCAAAGACCTCATACAATTTCACAAATCAATTTACATGTAATGCACATTACTGCTGTAGTATTTCTCAGTTTACTAATAGTAACGAGTCAAGGTGAAATTCAATATCCAAAAAGCTCTATCAAAATCAAGAGATAACTTGAGCTTAAGTTCTAAATGGCGCGATTAACAGGGATTTAGGCAAAACACGGCGTGATTAAAAGAAACAAAGGAGGAACGAAAACCAGCATTTATATATGACCCTTAAAGCACAGAAGAATGCATGTGATTTCAGATTTTTGCCGAACAGCTACTACATATGGCGATTAAAAATGGATTTGCGTTGCATTTAGAATTCAGGTCGTTTCTAGCTCTCGCAGCAAATGCAAGTAGTTGTCTAACTCATGCTAAGTAGACTAGTCAATGAAAGCTTACTGCTAAAAAACAGAATAAAACAGCTTTGTGAGGCTCCATAGGGAGCATTAACTTCTAAACTTCGGCCGACAATTTATACACCTATATCAACAAAGGTTTATCAAAAAATCTACTTTCAGCTTCCTAACTATCGAATAAGACCAAATTCGCTCCCTTAACGAAAGGTTGCCCTCATTTCTGTTTATAAAAAAGGATGTAATTTGAATTAGCTCCGTAGCTATATGGAATATTTTTAGTCAATTCTGGTCAAATGTTGATGTGGGAGCCTGAAATCACGCCATCTGTAGTTTACGGACGGATTAATCACGCCGTGGCTTTTCCCTTCCCTTTATAAGCCCTTTGATTCGGCAAACATTTATAGAGCCTTTCTGATGTCAAAACATTCAGTACTTGAGTACCATGTTTGAGAACAAAGTCTAAGTTTTATAAATCTAACAGGAAACAAGCGCACATTGACCCGCCTGATAATAATCCGAATTTCCGAATCTATCCTAAGAAACTTTTTTATCATCATCTTGCCTGCAATCCTTTTTACTTTTCTAGGTGTGGTTTTCCAATTGACAAGGCAACCACAGTACATGTCTGGTTCCACAGTTCAAATTAGAGATAACCCTGAAATCAGCAAAGTAATAGGCTATGACAAGTATGAGCCAGACAATGCGAAGAAAGCTGGAGAGCGGATGGTTTGGGAACTGCAAGAGCTTATGGAAACAAACGCTTTTGTTGACAGAATTATCTCACAAGTAGATTTCAATGATCATACAGGCAGCAACCCAGCAGCTAGGTCAAGAAGTGAAATGCGAGAATACCTGCGAGATAATATAGAGTTTTACCCAACCGGATTTAACCAAATTGCAATTATTGTTTATATGCCAACTTATACTTCGTCAATTGATGTTGTTAATGCAATATACGATGAATTTTTAGTGCATCAAAATGAGTCTTTTGGTGGTACCGGCCGCAACCTTATTGATCTTATTAGCATCTTTCTTGATGCGAAAGTCGCACATCGAGACCTAGTAAACACTGAGTTAGAAGCTTATCTCAAAACTCACCCAGAACACCCTTTCTATAAAAGAAGGGAAATTGAAGAAGCCCAAATAGCCATTATTTTAAAGGCACGAGATGATTTAAATAAGGATATAGAAAAAACCAATGACATTCTTAATGTTGGATATCTAGTTGAGCGATCATCTGAGCGATATTTTAAAGAGACATTTGTGCTGCTTGATGCTCCGTTTGAACCGATCCCGCTAAATACGATCATGGAGAAAATTACCGGGGTTATTCAAGCCGCTGTACTAGGAGTACTCGCCAGTTTATTGGTACTAGGACTCACTATAATCTTTGATAGGCGGATTACAATCCCTCTTGATTTGAAAAATGTAACGGACTTGCCGCTGCTAACGATGGTAAGCATGGAAACTGAAAGCCAAAATCAACGGTATCAATTTAAAAGAAAAAAGAAGCCATTGCTGCAAAGAAGATGGAAAGAGCTCCAGCAAAGATGGGATTCAAACCGCCCAAAAACTCATCCTGCGCCACGAAGCAAAAATAAAAGACTAAACACAAATTAATCTTCGCCCAAAACTAAATAGCTTATGCAATATCAAGCCACCCCCTCCCAAAAGTAGTAAAGTCATATTTTATTCTTTCTATATTTCTGTACCTCCATTGGAAGTCAGAATCTCTCAAATCTAATCGTGTCTAATCAACGAAAAAATTTAGCACCAAAGTTTCGCCACCGCAATTATGGCATTTTCGACACCCGGGTTTTCGGCATCGGGTTTCACAAAACGGGAACCTCATCCTTAGCTCGAGCCTTGTATATTTTAGGTTATAACGTTGCTGGATATATTAGTGATCAAGAACACACTCGCACTAAAGAGGAGATTGCAGAAGTGATGATTTCTGACATGAACATTTTCAACGCAGCACAAGATACACCTTGGTTTATCTTTTATCGCATGCTGGATGAATATTTTCCCGGAAGTAAATTTATTTTAACAACCCGTGATGAAGAGATGTGGATTAAAAGTGTAGTTAAACATTTTGGAAGCAAAACAATCAAGATGCATGAACTAATTTATGGAACAGGTGTAGCGGCCGGGAATGAGGGTATTTATATAGAAAAATATCGACAACACCATGACGAAGTATTGGAATACTTCAAAGATCGGCCCGACGATCTACTTGTATTTGACTTAGCTGATGAGAATAAATGGGAGAAAATCACCGACTTTCTTGGATTTGATATCCCTGACCTAGAATTTCCACATGCAAATCAGAATGTTATACGAGAAAAAACATTTTTAGAGAAAATAGCATGGCGTGCTTATTGGGGATCTAGCATTTTAAGGCGCTTAATTCTTGGGAAAAATCATGGGTCGGAGCCTTGGGTAGTTCGGCCGAATCTCTTTGAGTATTTTAATGATATTGAGTTAATGTGGCCGAAACTAGAAGAGCTATTCGAAGACCAAATCGATTTATTAACCAAACATCAAATGCAAATGATCCTCACTCAATTTGTTGATGTGGCAAGCAGAAACAGAAACCTCATTCGCTTGATGGAGAATAACCATAATATTGATTTCGAAATGTTAAATTTTGATTTTGATGGACCAATAACGCTTGAATCTGTCAAAAGTTATTGGATTAAATGTGCGATTGAGTTCAGATATTTTGTAAGTGGGTTTAATGATGAAGACTTTTTAGTTTATCACCCGGAATTAGGGCAAAGAAGTTATCAAGTTTTTCAAGGCATTTTTAATAATCGATTTTTTGAAAGTTTGCCAATATAAAAGTCAAAATCATCTTACTGGGCACTGTGATAGTGCCCAGTATGGCGCTCGGGAGCGTCTCAACGATAACAGCCAATATAGCAATTTCGCCATGCTGAATATGCTCGATGCACGCATTGCTTGCACCATCACATTATCACCTTGGCCACACTGTACAGCCACTCTCGTTTTAGGGACAGCCTGAATCAATGAATATCGATCAAGCCTTGACGGCCAGAAGCTTCGTAAACTGTCGCTGTGCCCAACTGAGCGAGACGAGCGATTTTATCGTTTTCAGTCATAACTTATAAAGAATCAACCACCCACGGTACAAGACGTTGATGAGCTTCAGCAAACTGGACCTTTTTCCCCGAAATACGGGCAGCATGATTCCCACGCCTCGTAGCCAACTCTGTGTAATAGTCAATTAGATACGATTGAGCGGACATCACGTTCATCGCTTCGACTTTCTTTTCCATCACAGGCGTAATATCAATAAACGTGTTTGGCATAAATTCTGACAATTCCGGCTGATGGGGCTCAAACGAATACCAATCAGGTGGAGTAATGCGTTTGAATGCGCTAGCAACACTGGCACCAGTCGCAAGCAGGCGGGCTTTTTGCACGGCCGTATAAGCCACTGGATGGTCGGGATTAAACGGATCAACGGCCGTATGCGTTAAAATAACGTCCGGTTTTTCCTCTAATATCGAGCGCACCAGTTCACTCATCGCTGTATCAGTGATCACTAATGGATAATCGCCTAGATCTAAACATCGGAAATCTGCACCAACAATCGAGGCGGCTTCAGCGGCCTGCTCATGCCGGATCCGTTTGACATTTTCAACCGTCTGATCAGGGTTGCCTTGCCACAAATTGCCCGATTCCCCCCGTTCACCGTAACTGAGTGCCAACACAGTGGCAGACCCACCATTTGCCACAGTGACTGCGATCGTGCCAGCGCTGCGCCATAAAAAGTCGGCCGAATGTGCGCCAATGATCAATAATTTTCTAGCATTCATAAATTTTCATTTCAGAGCGTTAGTGACAACCACCAACCCCCTGCCTAATTTTCTTCAACCGGTGGAGTGCCATGGGTGTGGAAACTTTTGACCGTTTGTAACCCCCACGCCTGCCCCTTCTTACGTTCTTGCTCACCCCAACGAATGGTTTTCCAATCTGGAGCCATAATCAGACGTGCAGTCGCATTGGCAACCTCAAATCGATTGCCGCCAGGCTCATACACATACAAAAAGAAAGTCTGTTGAATCGCATGCTTATGGGGTCCGGTTTCAATAAACACCCCATTCTCTAAACAGATGTCGGCCGCCAGCAAGACCTCTTCACGACTGTTAACCACATAGGTAACATGGTGAAACCGGCCCCGTGTACCGGTATGGTCTTCAGTAATCGCCAGATCGTATGACTTGTTATTAACTGAAAACCAAACCCCTTTGTCAGAGCCATCATCAAAGGTAATCGTCTCGGTTAAGCGTGCGCCCAACACATCAGTATGAAAATCACGAATGGCTGGAATATCTTTAGCCAGCAGATTCAGATGGTCGATACGGCGCAGGTTCACTCCCCGGCCGGGGAATTTGGCCGCCTGGTTTTTGAGCGCAGGCTTGTCATCCGCCCCGTGCTGATACCATTCTGTATCAAAGTAAATTTCAACGTTATGGCCATCGGGTGAATGAAAAGCATAGGTTTTACCGTGACCTAAATCCCCATCAGTCCAGCCTTTTCCTAATCCGGTTTTTTCAATCGCAGCTACCCGCCGTTGTAATGCCTGCGGACTGCGAGCACGCCACGCGAAATGGCCCATACCCGGCTGGTCGGCCGCAGTTAACTTAAGTGTGTGATGTTCGTAGTCGTCATACGCTCGTAAATAATAAGAGTCTCCCTGTTCAGCCGAAATACTCATACCCATGATGTCGATAAAAAATCGAAGGCTATCGTCCAATCTGGGTGTCAGCATTTCGACGTGGGCTAAGTGAGCAATATCCCAAATCGGTTCAGCTTCCATGCTTAATCTCCATTTTCAGCCTAAATTTCTTCAGGCCGAAACTCGCCGATCTCTTTTCGATTGACAGCCTAAATTAACAGCGTCGAGAGGTCGGTTTAATGATAGCCATAATATTCTCATAGCTTGGAGATTTTAGGTAGCTAATAGGCACGATCGGCCGGAATCGCCCAGCACGTCGCCTGGGAGCGTTTCAACGGCAACAGCCAATCTTGCGGCCGTTTCATTTTTTGTGGCTCCATTATCCCCTCAATCGCAACACCAAATCGATCAACGCGCAACCCGTCTCCTGGACCCGCTTTTAAGGTATCAACCACCCATGTGTAAAAGCGTAGCGACAGCTCCAACTCCCGAATAAAGCACTGCATTTCAACCCAATCGGTCCCATCTTGAGTCTGCTCGTAGCCGAACACCTCAGAGCGAGGATAGCGGTCGCCTTCGTTGTATACCCATTCGACAAAACGCATGCGATGCTCTTCTTTGCCGTTGTCGTCAATGACAAAGCTAGGGATTACCGGCTTTTCTGTCCCACGGAAGGCAAAGCCAAAACGGAGCCAAAGTCGCTGGGAATCGGCCGGAATCGGTTCATCTTTTTTCGGAAGCACCTGATCGATTCGCACTGTACGGACGGGCAGGCCGTCAACTTCTTCAACAAGAATTTTCCCGTAAATGCGTAATCCTGGAATTTTATAGCTCATAAAGGTGCCTCCCGCAGAAATTTAGTTAAATCAAGCAATGAAATAGGCGCTTTTATCTGGCTCTTTTCGATTTGCAGGACGGGTATCTGAAAACGATAACGGGCGTTTAGCGCTTTATCTTGCGTGATATCGATTTCACGAAGCTGATGAGGATAGGTATCGGCTAAGGTTTCAAGTAGGGCTTTGACCTCATCACATAAAGGACAAGGGTCTTTGGTAAACAGGTCGATTTTGAGCACAGTTTTACGTAAAAGGTGTCACGATCATGATCGAGAGCAGAACAACCATCAAATAAAAGTTTGAGGCGAGGAAGAGGCTTTTTGCGTGTGGCACCGTTGGATCCCAAATTAGCTTGATATTGCGCCGAACCAAATCGATGCTAAAGAGCAGCACTGGTACCAGATACCAAATGCCTAAGCCAGGGACGGCCGCCAACATGAGTGACCCCATCACGGTTGGAACCGCATGTGCCAAAACCATCCAAGCTGCGATACGTGTGCTCGACGTTGAGGGCAACATCGGCGTATCAGCCGCTATATATTGATCTTTCATCATGATGGCCAAACTCCAGAAATGGGCCGGAGTCCAAACAAACATAACGGCGGCTAATGCCAATACGGCTGGATCATGGTGCATGCCCACAACCGCGCCACCGGCTAGCACAGCAGCACTGCCAGCGGCTCCACCAATCACAATGTTGAGTTGCGTACGAGGTTTAAGCCAAATCGTATAAATCACGACGTAGATAAACGCCCCAGCGAGCAGATAGACGGTCAACCACGGCCGAAATGGTAAAACAGCCAATGATGGGACAAAGATAAGCAAAATTGAAATAAGCAGTACGATTTGCGGGTTTTCAATTGAGCCACTCGCCAGCGGCCGATTGGCCGTACGCTCCATCAAGCGGTCTTTCTCACGTTCCCAAAACTGATTAATGGCCGAAGCACCGGCCGCAGTTAGCAGGCCAGTCAAGGTGATAAGGCCAAAATTTGCCCAGCCAGGGAAGCCGCGTGCACCTAAAAATGCACCCCCTATCGCCGATAAAACAAGCAGTGAAACGACCCGCAGCTTAAATAAAACTGCGATAGATTTCATCACTTCACGAGGCGATGCCTCGAAAAAACCGGCTGGTTGCTGATTCGGTATGGGAGTAACTGACATAGTTTATTTAGCCTTTAATCGTCGGTTGAATTGACGATGTCGATTAGGTTGTAACCCTCTACTGATTGTAGCAAAGGAAGAGTCGTTTCCCACGAAAACTGGGGAACATCACTCAACTTCTAACTCTTAAAGCTAAAATAAATATATCAGGGAATTGGCATGTAGGCGGTAATGATCAAGTAAGCCGAAAATTCACATAGGCGTTTCCATTAGTTTTATCAGTTTGGTCTTTAAGATATATGAGGAAATCAGACCGAAATTCATTTAGAACACAGTGATATCTGAATGAAACAGCCAACTCTTTAACACCTGCTAGTCTGAGTCCTCATGGCAAAAATTATAATGAGTGACCAATCAAAAAACTGGTCACTCATTACGAAAACTAGCCAAGTACATTGACGCAGTTTAAATCTTCGAACGCTTGGGTTAAACGAGCCACAAATGATTCTTCGGCCGTGCGTAACCATTTACGCGGATCGTAGAATTTTTTATTCGGCTTATCATCACCATCTGGGTTGCCAATCTGGCCCTGCAGATAGTCGAAGTTTTTGGCTGAATAACCACGAATGCCATCCCAAAATGCCCACTGCAAGTCGGTATCAATATTCATTTTGACCGCGCCGTATGAAATCGCTTCTTCGATTTCGGCCGGGCTTGAACCTGAGCCGCCGTGGAAAACAAAGTTGATCGGCTCTTTCGCTTCAAGGCCAAATTGCTCACGAATATGATCTTGAGAGTTTTTCAAAATAACCGGCCGTAATTCGACATTACCTGGTTTATACACGCCGTGGACGTTCCCAAATGCGGCCGCTACCGTAAATTTATCACTCACTTTGTTGAGTTCTTCGTAAGCATATGCGACTTCAGAAGGCTGCGTATACAGGCGGGCTGAATCAATATCGGTATTGTCTACCCCATCTTCTTCACCACCGGTAACACCTAACTCAATCTCAAGCGTCATCCCCATTTTGCTCATTCTTTCAAGATAGCGTTTGCAAATCTCAATATTCTCTTCGATTGGCTCTTCCGAAAGGTCAAGCATGTGTGAGCTAAACAGAGGTTTGCCATGTACTTTGTAGAACGCTTCCCCTGCATCTAACAGCCCGTCAATCCACGGGAGCAGCTTCTTGGCAGCATGGTCTGTGTGCAATAAAACGCGAGCACCATAGATTTCAGCCATATGGTGTACGTGTTGTGCGCCTGAAGCGGCACCTGCAATCGCCCCTTTTTGCCCTTCATTGCTAACGCCTTTACCGGCATAGAACGAAGCACCACCATTTGAAAAGGTCAAAATAGCGGGTGAATTAACTTTTGCGGCCGTTTCCATGACGGCATTTACAGTGTTGGTCCCCACACAGTTTGGTGCGGGCATGGCAAAATTCATCGCCTTCGCATCTTCAAACAGCGCTTGTACAGCATCACCGGTTATGACTCCGGCTGGATATTTATCACCTAAATTAGACATAAAGCCTCCTGCTTTTGCATTAAATAAAAATAAAATGGGAAAGACTGATAAATATAGATTCCAATCAGTCGATAAGGTTTTTAAACTATGTTCGAGTTGCCCATAGAAATGGCATAATTCAACGCATTTAGGTTGTCAGCCACAAGTGAGGTAGATGAAAAGACGCCGCTACCGCTGACAAGCAGAGATGCACCTGCGGCCGCCACTTGGGCCACGTTATGGCTCTTAATGCCACCATCTACTTCAATCACCGCTTTTGATCCAGACGCTTGAATCATTCGGGCTAAGCGGCTGATTTTGCCTGTTGCAGATTCGATATAGGACTGCCCACCAAATCCTGGGTTAACAGACATAATCAGAGCCAAGTCTACCATCGGCAAAACTTCTTCAATTGAGCTTAATGGGGTTCCGGGATTCAAAGCCACACCGGCCAAAATGTCTAGATCATGAATCGCTTGAATCGTCCGATGAATGTGCGGACTCGCTTCGATATGGACGGTTAATAGATCCGCCCCTGCTTTGTGAAAGGCCTCGATATAGCGCTCTGGTTCAACAATCATCAGGTGCACATCAAGGAGCAGATTATATTCGTTTGCAATCGGTTTTAGCGCTTGGACAATAGGTAAGCCGATACTAATGTTTGGGACAAATCGGCCGTCCATGACATCGATGTGGATAACCCTGGCTCCTGCTTGGGCGGCCTCGATCACCTCTTTTCCTAACTTCGCAAAATCACTAGCTAGAATAGATGGTGCTATTTGGGTAACTTTTGATAAATTTTTCAGAGAAACATCTCCTATCTAGATGGTCAATATAAGTTATCAGCAACATATTATATCACTCTAGATACACTAGAGGGTCACTATGACAGAATCCAAATGTGTAACCGATTAATAAATGCCCATATTGATTCTACAACTTCAACAAACGCTAGGAACCCAGTATGATATGACCTATTGCATCGAGACCATCAGTACTAGTTTCCACGTCGCTGGCTTTTAGCCAATCTATAATTACCATATGCACCGCTTTAAAAATATAGCTCTTCCTATCTTCATCGCCTCAGCCGTCCTAACGCTGATTGTCATTACTTTCTATCCAGCCCAGATTGAAGCCCAAGCCCCCCAGCAAAACCCAATCACGCCGGAGCTAGCTGAAGTCATTAGCAGCACCCAAGACACACCTGAGCAACCCATCCGCTTTATCATCACCATGCATGACCAGGCTGACCTTTCGGCCGATCGTCTGCCATCTGCAGAGCTGCCAAAACGAACAGCGATGGTTCGGTCACTCAAAGCGGTTGCTGAAGCAAGCCAGAGCCAAATCCTAGTCGACATTGAAGCGCTCCATACACAAAGCCACATTCAAGCCTACCAGCCGTTTTGGATATTCAATGGTATTGCGGCCGAGGGCAATGCAGATGCCATTCTCACTTTGGCCAAAAACCCGAATGTCGCAAAAATCGATATTAACCATCAAATAAAATCTATTGCTCCGGTAGAACCGATTTCAACGACGAAAGCCCTCAGTCTAAATAGCCCGGCAACGCTGACAAGCAGCGGTACAAACCCCAATACGTGGGGATTAGATCGCATCGGAGCCCCACAGGTCTGGCATGGCTTTGGGGTCACCGGCACAGGCGTAACGGTGGCCATCATGGACACTGGGGTCGACTTTGAGCATCCGGTGCTGGCAGGGAATTATCGTGGGAAATTGGCCGATGGGAGCTATGAGCATAGTGGCAACTGGTTTCACGCGGCAATTCCAACCCAAACGGTTCCCATCGATTTAAACGGTCATGGCACCCATGTTGCCGGAATCGCTGTTGGACAGCAAGGGATCGGCGTCGCACCTGGAGCTGAATGGATTGCAGTGGCAATTTCAGATAACCAAGGGCTCTTACTGGATAGCTATCTTTTTTCAGGGTTTGAATGGCTGTTGGCCCCCAATGGTGACCCAGCCTTAGCACCTGATTTATTTAACGCTTCGTGGTCAAATGACAATGGTGCTGAAACGAAATTTGAAGATGCCTTAAACCTGCTAAAAGCGGCCGGGGTCATCCCCGTTTTTGCGGCTGGGAATGCTGGCCCAATCACGGGCACAATTGGTGCACCTGCCAGCTATGCCAACATGATCAGCATAGCTTCAGCTGATGAAGATGGTGCTGTTTCATGGTTTTCATCCAGAGGCGCATCTCCGCTGCATCCAGGAGTTGCCCCGATTATTGCGGCCCCCGGTGGAAACGTCTATTCATCGCTGCCTGGCAACGAATATAATTATCTATCTGGAACTTCGATGGCAACACCGCACACAGTCGGTGCCCTGGCCCTCCTCCTTTCAGTTAACAAATCGATCAAACAGACCAATTCGCTGATTTCAGTTTTGTCTCAGTCGGCCGAAAAGTTTGAAGCCTCCCATCCAAATATCTCGAGTGGCTATGGGCTGCTCGACGCAGTGAATATGATCGATAATTACATGGTGGGAACCGGTAAACTGAGTGGGGTTGTGCAAAGCAGTGGCCTTCCGTTAGCCAATATGCCAATGACAATCACAGCGGCAACAGGCAGTTTCCAAATCGAGACAGACAGCAACGGTCAATATTCGGTGCAATTAATGCCAGGCGTATTTTCTATCGAGATTGAAGAGTTTGGTTACAGCGCGTATACCAGTGGCAATGTGCTGGTTAGTAATGGACCGACGCCACTTAACATTAGCCTGCAACGGCTTCCATTTGGGACACTCAGTGGGAAAATCACCGATGCCCAAAGTGGCCCACTGGCGGCCGAAATTCTTATCGAAATCGGTGAAGACGAAACGTTGAGCATCAAATCATCTGCAAATGGCAATTATTCACTAGAGCTCCCCATCGGTGACTACCCGATTACGATTATCAAAAGTGGCTACAAGATTGGTTCAGACACTTTGAGTATCAGTGCGGGGCAAACCACAACCAAAGATTTCACACTGGCGAGTACTGAATCGATTTTGTTGATTGATGCCGGATATTGGAATTTCAGAAGTCGTGAAGCTTCTTATGCTGAGGCGTTTACTGAATTGGGAGTTGGTTGGGATACATATCCCCTTACCAGCCCCGTATTGGCTTTGCCTACGGCCGAAACGCTGGCTGCTTATGATGTGGTCGTTTGGTCCGATCCCCGCTATTCACCCGGTTATGTTAGTGCATCTACCCTGATTTCAGATTACCTAGGTACAGGTGGAAACATTCTCATCGAAGGGAGTCAAATCGCCATATTTGATTACCAAGATTTCTTTGAATATGACTGGATGGGGAAATTAGCGTACGCATCACCGCTTGCGATTCTGACCTTTCCCGATTCGCTAGTCGGCCGGGAAAAAACAGAGTTTGCCGGATTTACGGCTGATTTAAAAGAACAAGATCCGGCGAGCGATCTAGTCCAAGTCACGACCATGCTGCCGCGTGTTCCTGCTAAGTCAGAGATTGTTCTAAGTCACAGCACTGTCCACAATGACAGAAACGGAGTTGGCATCAAAGCGGGCCACTGTGAAGATTACAACCTGATCTATTTCGGTTTTGGCGTCTCCGACGTACAGGGTGTTGATAAACAGGCGGAGCTTTTGCAAGAGTCACTGAACTGGTTTACTCACCCCCAGCAAGAAACTGGAGTCAAATGGCTAACGCTTGATAGTGATCGGCCGGTGGTTCCGGGTGAAAGCTATCGATACGATCTCAGCCTGTCCAACCGGAGTGAAACACTAACAACGACCTACAAAATTTCGGCCGAAAGCGGCTGGCAGACAGATATTTTGACTCAAACAGTTACCCTTGGCCCTTGCCAAGCGGCGGAAAGTGTCATCACCATCACGGTTCCGGCCCCGCTGGGTCAAAATGTGACAAATCAAACCTTAATCACTGTTGAACATGATCAGGACAGCAGCATCAACGACACCTTTACAATCACCCATAAAACCCCAGCCAGCTTGCTGCTCGTAGACGACCATCGTTGGTTTGACCAGCTAGAAGACTACACCTCGATTTTAGATGCAACCGGCATCGATTATGATGTGTGGACAACGGGTGGAGACTTTCAGCGTGGAAGCCCGTCAGAAGCGCTGCTCAAGCTTTATCCATATGTCGTTTGGTATACCGCCTATGACTGGTTCGCACCGGTCACTGAAAAAGAGGTCGAAAGGCTTGAAGCTTACCTAGAAAGCGGCGGCCGCCTCTTCTTAAGTAGCCAAGACTTTATGTACTACAACGCTGAATCTGATCTAGCACGCAACTATTTTGGCATCGCTGATTATGCTGAATCGATCACTCCCACGATCGCGTATGGTGATGCGCTGTTCGAAGTCCCGGCCGCTATTACCGGTTCAGTGCCCATCACTTATGAGCAGTTTGGCAACAACGGAGACAGCCTGATATTAGACGAACGCAGCTCGGCCGTTCCGCTTTTATGGCACGAGCGTGGCGTTGGCGGGGTTGGCAATCAAAATGATACGGGTACAGGCGAAGCCTGGCGAGCCGTCTTTTGGAGCATCCCGTTTGACCAGTTAGATCCGACCAGTCGACCCGACATTTTGGCCAATTCATTGGGATGGCTGGGTGATTTAGGCGATTCAGAAATTACCGTTGACACACCTTATACACAGCCAAGCATTAGCCAGACCTTTACGATTACGCTGCACAATCGTAAAAGTGGGGTGTCGCAAACCGCACTGCTCACCAATAGCCTTCCGGCCGGACTTGTTTATGTTGCTGATACGCTAACAGGTGGGGCAACTTGGGATATGGCCAGCCAAAGCGTCCGTTGGAATGGTGAATTAAAGCCGGGAGAAACCAAAACTTTTACCTATGCCGCCATCCAACAATCGGCCGGGATACAGCAGAACGTCATCACAGTTTCGGCCGACAATGAACCCTTTACATTTCAGCGCGGTGTGCGAACCCAGGCAGGCGGAGCCGATTTAAACACCAGTACAGTCTCAGCCGAAGTTGGCCCTATCACAATTACCCCCATCGGTGCAGGCATTATCACCAAAAAGTCGCGTGTCGTGACCTATACCGTTGTGCTCAATAACAGTGGGATTGCCAGTGCCACCAACGTTACGGCCACCGCCTTTATTCCAGATGAGATGCATTATTTAACGGATACGGTTCAAGCAATTAGCGGCAGCGCCTTTTACACGAATACTACGATTATGTGGCACGGCGACCTCCCTCCGGCCGAACCTATTACGGTCACAGCCCAGTTCACAACCTCAAGAACCTATTTAAATGATTGGATCCTCTCCGCAATGACGATAACGCAAGAGGAAAATGATGCGGCCGTACAGCATTGGTACATTTATAATCCTCAGCTACAAGCCGCACGCACGGCTTGGCTACCGATATTGGCTAAAAATTAGCCGCTGATGTAAAAAGCTCCGGTTGCTAGAAACCCGAAGTTTTAACCTGATGATGCCTGTTTTTTACCAAGACAATGCAATCTAACCGCATGACCTGTAAAATCCTGTTTGACAATCTGCTCACCGCACAAAAACATCATTCCAATCATCTTTTTCTATGTCGATTCAAAGACCAAAAACAATAGTTGAACAAGTTAGTGAAATCATTGGTCAACGCATTCAAGACAAAATTTATCCCCCCGGCAGCCGCATACCATCTGAAACGGAACTGGCTGAAGATTTACGGGTCAGCCGAACAACGGTGCGAACCGCCCTAGCAAAATATGCGGCCGAAGGATTACTTGTTCGTAAACAGGGAGATGGCACGTATGTTAGCCAGCAAGCGGGTGATTTTGAACGGCGGTATGGGGGGCAATGGGATTTTTCACGTGTAATCGAAAGCAATGGCTACACCCCATCGATCATTATGGTGTCACGCGAAGAGCGGCAGGCCACGGCCGAGGAAGCGCAAGCACTGTCAATTTCGGCCGATGAAAATATATGGGACATCGACCGAATTTTCTTAGCAGACAATAACCCTGCAATTTATGTGACAAACATCGTGCCGGTACGCCACATCCGCAACAAAAACGATATTCCAGATGGGTACATTCATATCCACCACCTTTTAGAGCGGTATTGTAGTGAAACGGTAGCCTATGCGATGACAGATATTGAGGCGGCCCTTTGGGAGATGATTCCCAAAAAATTCAAGGCACCCTCATCCTCTCAACCGCTGCTCAAACTAAACGAGATATTTTTTAACCGAGACAACATGGCATTGGCGCTAGGCACTAGCTTTTATGATGACTCGGTTTTAAGACTACGCTTGATTCGATCTTAGCTCAAACCTGCTCTGTGGCATAACGAAGGTCCAGTTTAGACCACTATTCTCCAGATCGGCCGTTATAGATCAATTGACCACTATCACGGTATCCGCGAAACACCTCACAAGCTTCCTCACGCAACAGATTTTCTGTCACAGCAATGCCCCGCTTTTCTAATTCAGCTTGCCAATCGGGATGAACCGGACCTTCATCAAAACCGGTAATCGTTTCAACCTCAATACCTGGGACAGCTATCGCAACATGCCGCACCCCAGACCATGGAATCGAGCCAAAGCACATCGCACATGGTTGCCCATTGACCACTAACTCATACTCTGGCATATCGGTGCCACCTAAATCCCATGTACCTAAAATCTGTTGAGCCAATGACAGGGCCATAATTTCAGCATGGGCTGATGAACAGTTGGATGGGACCACTCGATTCACACCGATCACAACAATCCGGCCGCTCTCTTTTTCAAACACCCCGGCCGCAAACGGGCCTCCAGTTTGATGTTCAATATTGAGTTTAGAAAACCGAATCACTTCCCGCATCCGTTCTTCAAGAGTGGGCAAATATTCTGGCATTGTTTTGAGCTCTTCTACGGCCCAATCTGGCAAAGAAATATTAAAGTTCATTTTTAATCCTGATTTTTCTAAAAACTCAAGAATCTTTGGAGAAAATCTTTTATTTGGAGCGATCAAACTCCTGAAAATACAACCTTTTGCTAACTGCCCCGATAGGTTGAATAGCCAAACGGGCTTAAAAGAAGCGGCACATGATAGTGCTGGTCAACATTTTCAATCTCGAAAATTACCGGCACATAGGGGTAAAAAGTATCAAAGCCGACCGTTTTACAATACCGTTCGGTGTAGAACGTCATTTTGTATGTGCCGGGTTCGAGCGAGCCTTCGGCCAACAGGTTCGCGACCCGGCCGTCAGCGTTGGTGATCCCACTGGCAAGAGTCTGCCAATCATCGCCGTTGAGCTTTTCTAGCGTAATTTGGATGCCAGCAGCCGGTTTGCCGAGGGCGGTGTCTAATACGTGTGTTGTGATTGGACTCATAATTTATTCTAGTAATTCTAAAACTGCTTGCCTAATATCTTCCGGACTTGCAGGTAATCGCAAATATTGATCTGCATCAAATTTTGGTGGTGGCCCCAAATCATATTCAGGCGCTCCATCAAATAATAACAAGATTTTAGACGTCGATAATCCAGGAGCAGTTTTTAATAATTCACATAATTTTTGATCCATACATGGACGAAATTTGTCATTAGCCCAAATAACCCCTTGGGGTCTAATCAGTTTGATATTTCCAGCTAAAACTTCTTTCTCGTAATCGTTTTCAGGTCTTTCCAAGATCCGTAAATCCAAAGAAATAATGCTTTCAATCACACGCGCAAAAAGTATGTTTTCAATTTCTCTATCTGTTTTAATAAAAGTAATTATTGGCAGGTTAGACATTTCAAATTATCTCAACCAAAAGTTTCCTGATTCAGATATCCACAATTTTCTTGTGCACCTGCCGCAAACTTCTCACACAGCTTGGCCAAATCACCACAGATATAGACTTAAGATTATTCATCTTTAAGACTTTGGTCTCTTTTAAATTTGTACCACAGATAAATTGCACCAATCACGTACCAAAAGCAAAAGTCGATCGCTATATTCGGCACATTAAACCGTTCAGTAGGAACGATACCATCGGTAGACAAGGTTATCTGGCGAATTGGCATTGGAAAACCTAACATAATGTTGTCCCCACCAAACAGGGCAGACAACATCGGCCAAACTAAGTAACCGACAATAACAAACAACATGATCGCTAGATTCATTTTAGCCAGCGATGGTCTTAAAATCTCAGAAAAAGAGTTCATAAATCAATTATTTTCTATCGGCTGGAACATCCCAGCGGATATTTTTAGGGATCCCACCCACATATTGGGCTAAACCTTCATGCCCCAGCGACTGTCGAATGCCCTGCATTTCGCCCAAGTGATACCAATAATGCCACATTTGACGCAAAATCAGCGTCCCCAAATTTTCAGGAGATTGATTGTCCGATTCTCCTGGGTGAATCAACATATCAGCGGCCGTAAGCTGATTTTGCACAGTATTCGTGTGCTTCTGGATCGCATGCCAAGCGGTCATCATTTCATCTAAGTCGGGTGTTGATGCGGGTCGGCCGTAGCCACACTCGCGTACCGCTTCGTTTAACACAATGCCCAACGGCCGTTCGAGCCAGACAGCCTGATCAAATCCGGCTAGATGACCAACCATCCAGCTAATGCTGTTGGCGTTCCTCTGCTGTTTTACACCGTCTGCGGCCGACAGCTCATCATGTCCTTTCAGCCATTTTTGTTTGGTAAATTGAGTCTGTTCGATGAGGGGATGCACAGCGCCCGTTTGGGCAAAACTGAAGTCATTTGACCATTGCGCCGCTTGCGGAATGGTGCCTACATATTGCGGTAGATTTTCATGCCCCAACATCTGGCGTATCGCCTGCATTTCACCCAAGTGATACCAGTAGTGCCACGTCATACGGAGCAACCACATCGCTACAGGTTCACCTGATGGCTTCCCCCACATCATCGGCGATTCAGCCAAGCCCGCATCGGTCAGCGTGTCTAGCACCCCGTCCGCTTTTTCTTGGATAGCGTGCCAAGCCTCCATCGTTTCAGCCAAATCCGGGGTCGATGCGGCCCGCCGAAAGCCAAATTTTTTGGTCGCTTTTGTAACCGGTTCACCCAACACCCGCTCAACCCACACAAGTTGGTCAAACTCAGCCAGATGGCCCACCGCCCAGCCAATGCTGTTGGCATGGCCTAAGCGTTTAAGCGCATCATCGGCCGGGATATTTTCATGGCCGCGCAACCATTCTTGTTTCGCGAATCTAAATTGTTCTACTAGTAAATGTGCCATAGTTTGTAATTATCGTAGGGGCTAGTCAATTTATGCAGAGACTACCTTCTTGCTCTCAAATTGTAAAATTGACTAGCCCTTAGGATGGCAAGAATGCTCGTCTAATTTAATTTTTCCAGATTCTCTTTTGCAAATTGTGCAACCTCTTCGATAGGAGAGTCTACGAGTTGACTTAAATATGTTGGTGCTAAATCAGCCGCTTCACGAATCAAAAATCGCAAGCACCTCATTTGAATTCGTAATTCTCTATCGCCCATAGCAGTTGCTAACACTTTCTTACGGGCTTTAGGCGTATTGAGCAAACATAAAGCACTAAACAAGTTTTCTCGAATAACTGCACATTCAAAATCTTCACGCCCATCAAAAAGCAACGTTTTATTTTCATCGTCACTATAAACCCAATCAATGTCATATCTATCAACAATTTCAATAATCGGCTTTTCTGCACGCTTATCTTTTATAGCGCCTAAAGCATACCCAACCTTTCTGACAACGGCGTAATCATCAGCTTTTAGAGCTTCGATAAGAAAAGGAACTGAAGAGGTATTTTCGGCCTTTGCCAGAAACATAGCTGTATCTTCTTTATATAATTCATTCCAGTGAATCATCAATTGATTTGCAAAGTCAATGGCAATTGGATCTTCATATGCTGAAGCGTTTACAATTGCACGATGAATATGATCTGCATCTCTTTGGTTGCCACTATGCCACCTTTTCTCTTCAGGAATGGCTAGCCAATTCTCATGCAATCGCCAAAAAAGCTCAATCATCCCTTTAGGGGCTTTCTGATACTCTGGCTTCAGAAAAGTGTGAAGTTTATTTGCTTCCTGTCTCCAAGTTGATTCTTGGCGAGATGCATCAATGGCGGTGCGGAACAAATGAAATTGCTTAAAAATAGCTTGTTCGTCAATCATAATCTCAATGCGTGCTGAGTCACTCGACCAAGTTATTCCTACCCAGATTTTTTCAACCCGGCCAACACCTTCCCCGGTGTAAACGGAAACTCATCAAACCAAACCCCAGTCGCATCATGCAGTGCCGCACCGATAGCTGGAGCCAGCGGGATCATCGGCATTTCGGCCATACCACGCGCCCCCCACGGCCCTTGCGGATCTGGGATTTCGAGAATGTCAGACTCGACCTTTTCAGGAATATCGAGGATGCCTGGTATCAGATAGGTGCTAAAGCGTGGGTTTAGGATCCGGCCGTCCTTCAACTGTAAATTCTCCGTCACAGCATACCCATACGCCTGAATCACCCCACCTTCGATCTGCCCTTCAACCTGCTGAACATTGATCGCTTTTCCGACGTCATTTGATGAGATGACTTTCTTCACTTGGATGTGGCCCGTCTCTGTATCAACGAGCAGATCAACGTATTGGGCCACATAGCCAAAGGTGATATTCCCGTCACCGTAGCCAGTCTCGTAGTCAAGCGTGACTGTTTCACGGGGGACAAAACGGTGATGGCCTATCGCCGGCCGTTCTTCTTGTTCCCATTGCCGTAAGGCACTTTCACCAGCCAATTTGATGGCGTTGCCCGCCATAAAGGTCAGACGTGAGGCTGAGGCGGAGCCAGAGTCACCGGTTTCGGCCGTGTCGCTGACGATCATGCGGACCTTTTCAAATGGGACGTTGGTCGCACGGGCCGCCATCTGGCGGAACACCGTATGCGCCCCTTGCCCGACGTCGGCCCCAGCGTGACGACAAACAACCTCATCGATCTGGCCATTGCCGTGGATCTCGATGGTCGCTTCGCACCGTTCGGGGAAGCCGTAGGAAAAGCCGACATTTTTGAAGGAGATGGCGAAGCCACGGCCCCGTTTTAGACTTGTCGGTTCCGGCGGTAGCGATTGGAATGATTGAAAGTGATCCTCTTCGGTGATTGGCGGTAAGCCAGCATCCCATTGAGCCTTATCAGCACAGGATTGAATCACCTGGGGCAAGCTAACCCCGGCCGGCATCGGGACCTGTGTCACCTGAATGCTCTCTTCGTGGAGACAATTTTTGAGCCGGAGTTCAACCGGGTCCATGCCCAATGCGGCCGCTAGTTTATTCATCTGGGATTCGGCCACAAACGCCCCCTGGGGTGCGCCGAAGCCACGGTAAGCCCCACCCGGCACGCTCGTTGTGTAAACGGCCGAGCTGTCGATGCGAGCGTTGGGGATTTCGTACGCGCCGCCAACGCAGATATGGAAGTTAGCCAGCACTTTGTTGCTGGTGTAATTGTACGCTCCGGCATCGAGGTAAACGTCCGCTTCGACGGCGGTGATTTTCCCCTCTTTGGTCGCTCCCCAGCGGGTTTTGACCTGGCCACGATGCCGTTTGTGATGCCCCACGATGCTCTCTTCGCGCGACCACTGTGAACGGATCGGCCGGGTGATCCCCTGCTTGTGGAGTTCGAGCGAGGCCAGCGCCATGACGATCTGTAACGACATATCTTCGCGGCCGCCAAACGCCCCGCCAATCGCCGGATAGATGACGCGCACTTTGTCGGCCGGTAGCTGGAGCGCGTGGCAAATCTGCTCTTGGTCTTCGTGCGTCCACTGCCCAGCGATTTCAACGGTGACTCGCCCAGCGTCATCGATGTAGCTGACGGCCGCTTCTGGTTGGAGGTAGGCGTGTTCCTGATGAGGCACGATATACTCCCCTTCGACGATGACGTCCGCCTGTGCCCAGCCTAGAGCCATGTCTCCTTTGCGGATTTTCATTTTGTAGTAGTCATTTCCACCGGCTTCGCTTTCAGGGTGCAGTTTCACATCGGTTGCTAGGGCGCTATCAACGTCTGGAAAGATGGGGAGCTGTTCCCATTCGATGGCGATCTTGGCGGCGGCCGTTTGGGCGATTTCGACGCTTTCTGCCACGACAATCGCCACATGGTCCGCCTCCCATCGGCTGACGTCGGATGGGACTTTACTCCGGCCGTTTGTTTCGCAGCCGACAAAGACCGGCTGATCAAACAGGGTGAGTCCGTACTCGTTGAGCGGGACGTGTTTGCTGGTGAATATCCCCACGACGCCTGGCACAGCTTCGGCCGCACTTAGGTCGATGCTCAGCATGCGGGCATGGACTTGGTCGCTAAAGACGACGACGGCGTGTAAAAACTCGTCGGCGTGTAAGCGGTCTGATCGCAGATCAGCCGCGGCGAGGTCGCCTGAGTAGCGGGTTGCGCCGGTCACTTTTCCAGCCGCGTCAATTCGTTTTTCTGATGTTCCAATCATATTTTCATATCCTTATTCAGGGCTTTTCGCATTATAATTCGCTTAGCAGATAGTATCCAGATTGTTTCAAAATCACATTTAGAAATTAGCGGTTCAAACCCAAACCATCCCACGATCATGGCAGAGTATAGTGCAATCTCTGAATAGATTGAGCACAATTAACTGACAAAACTTGTCCAAACCAGAATGAGGAAAATCATGCCAACAATGTACGAAATTTATGAAAAGCACGCTGGTCAATACGATGAAATGGTTGAAACGGAAGATTACAAAGGAAATCTAAGACTGTTTCTACTAGAAAAGATCGATTGGTCAAACGTAAATGTGCTTGAGGCAGGTGTCGGAACCGGCCGGGTGACCAATATCTTTGTTGATCAAATTGCCTCAGCCACCTGCTGCGATCGTTCGGCGCATATGATTGCATTTGCTGAGCAAAAGTTAGCGGATTACAAACACAAACTCAATTTTGTCTTGGCCAACAATCTAAACTTGCCTGATTTTGGCCATCAGTTTGATCTATTTATCCAGGGGTGGAGTTTTGGGCATCAGATCATGGACTGCTCAAGTTTGACTGAAATAAAAACGACCATCGGCCGACTTGTTGAAAACAGCCTGAAAAATATTCGGCCGGGCGGAAAAATCATCTATATTGAAACACTAGGAACCAACTCGACGGTTCCCAATCCACCCCATGAAAAGCTGAGCGCTTTCTATGAAATCATCGAACAAAAATACCAATTTGAACGCCATGAAATCCAAACAGACTACAGATATAAATCCGTTGATGAAGCCATTGCTAAGTTAGGTTTCTTTTTTGGGGATGAAATGCAACAGCAATTACGTGAGCAAAATGAAACCTTAGTTCCAGAATGGACAGGCATTTGGACAAAGCAGATTTAGCTCAAGTTCAAGATAAATTCTTCAACCGTTCAGCCGCTTCATCAACCGTAATCGAGCCAGCATCCAACAGCTTCAACACAATCCGCCGTTCCTCTTCTGAATCAAACACCGCCTGCTTTCCAGCCGTTTGCGCCTTACCCGGCTGTTTCTCGGCCGGTATCTGCTCATCCGATTCAGCCACCCACTCGTCAACCGAACGGGACACCTTTCCAAAAATTTTATTTAAAAGCCCTTTCCCCTTTTTCCGTTTTTGCAACATCACCATCGACTTCAGCCCATCGCCGATTTTTTCGAGTAGTTCTTCAGGATCCAGCAGATCTTCTAGATCAAAATCGAAATCAAAGTCATCGTCATCGTCTTTTTTCTTCGATTCTGACTTGGGTTTACTTTTGCTCTTTTCTTTCTCGACATGCTCCGGCCGTAAATAAACATTCCCCTGTGCCTCAATGATGAGTCTACACGAGTCATCCCCAATGGTCGCCTTAAACTCACCGGGGATATTGGTCTCATTCATTAGATGCATGTCATCGATCAGCATCCCTTTATGAGTCACCAAAAACTGAACACTCCGTTTATTCGGCCAGTAGACGATCACATCTCCGGCCGAAATAATATGGTGCTTTTCTGCCAGAAGCGGCCCCTGCAAAATCACATCGCCGCCCACAGAGTCAAGTTTAATCACACCGGTATTTTTGTTTAAGAATGCATCACCCTGAATTTGTGAGATCTCGATCTTGCCGCTACAGCCGCGTACGCTGAAGTCATCCATCACATTGAGGATCCGGATATCCCCATTAATTTCTTTGGCACTGACATCCCCCTGGACCGTATGTGCCACAACCGAGCCTGATTCACGCACTTCTAAATCGCCAGCCACCCGGCCTAAATCGATTCCGGCCCGAACACCACTGATTTTGTCGTCTCCGGCCGACTGATCAACGCTCAGCCTGTAGCAATCCTTAACGCTCAAGCGCCCTGTCACCATCCCGATCTGAATGTCTGCATCATTCGGAATGTACGCTTTAAAGCCAGATGCGGCCGATACGTTCAGCGTTGTGCCTGCTTTGCTGGTGTCTTCTGTCACCTGAACTTTCCCATCGCTTGAAACAGAAAAGGCTGCTTTGGAAGAGCCACGCAGGCTCAAGCTGCCCGCACATTTTTCAATATTTATCGTTGAAGATGGTCCAATTTTGAATTGTTGTTTAGACATAACGTCTTTCTCCTCAAAGGTACTTCAAAGTGGGTAAGAGCCTATTTTGCTAATGACTGAATAAGACCAACATAATAGTGATTCAACTACTTATAAATGACCTTCAAGAGCTTGACTTAGCTACGTTGAATCAGCAACCGCTTCAACCGCCTGCATAATCTTGTAATAGCCGGTACAGCGGCACAAATTCCCACTCAGCCCTTGTTTGATCTGCGCCGTGGTTGGGTTTGGGTGCTCTTCTAAAAGTTTTGCTCCGGACATAATAAATCCAGGAATACAGTAGCCGCACTGCACGGCCGCTTCATCGATGAACGCCTGCTGTAGCTCGTGCAATTGATCCCCATCAGCTAATCCTTCAACGGTGGTAATCGTTGCCCCATGCGCCCGGCCGGCCGGGACCAAACAGCCCATCACCGCTTTGCCATCGAGATATACCGTACACGCCCCACATTCCCCTTCTGCACATCCCTCTTTCGACCCGGTAAGACCAGCATCCTCACGCAGCCAGTCGAGAAGCGTTTTGCTCGCCCCGTTTTCAGCGATAACCGTCTGCCCATTGATTGTTGTCTCGATCTGAGTGTCATCTTCAATTAGCCCGGTTCGATGAGTAGCGGCCGGAGATTCTTCCTTCCCAGCCAGTAATGGAGGCTCTTGTGGCCACATCTCTGCTTGCCGTTTCTTAAGCAGGGTTTTCAACCCTCTTGAGACCATCACCTCGATCAACTCCGTGCGATAGTCGGCCGTACCGCGCAAGTCGTCAATCGGGCTAGGGGTCGATTGGGCCAGCCGGGCCGCTTCTTGGATCGTTTCAGCCGTTAGGCTTTTACCAACCAAGTAGGCTTCTGCGCTAGGCGTACTAATAATCGTCGCAGCCACACTCCCTTGGGCGATGGCAGCCGCAGTGACCGTCTGGTCATCGTCTCCAAATGTGAGCAACATCGCCACATGTACGACCGAAATCGCCTGCGCACGGCGCAGCCCCAGTTTGATGTAAATACCACGCTGGTTGGCTTTTACCGCCGGAAAGCTGATCTTGGTCAGCATCTCGTCCGGTACCATCACTGTTTTGCGTGGCCCTAAATAAAATTCCTTGAGCGGAACGACCCGTTCACCCCCATCAACTGAGTTAAGCGTCACGCTGGCGTCTAAGGCCCACAGGGCTGAAATCGTGTCGTTGGCCGGACTCGCCGTCACCAAATTACCGCCAACGGTCGCTCGATTGCGCAGCTGTGGCGAACCAACTTCCCAGCAGGCCTGAGCCAGCGGGAGTGCTTTTTCAACCAGCAGATCGCTCCCGACCACATCGTTGTGCGTTACCATCGGCCCCAAATGAATCATGCCGTCAGCGTCTTCATGAATGCGGTCCAACCCCGGAATGCGGGAAATATCGATTAGGGTTTCAACCCCCGGCCGGGCGTGACGCTCTAGCTCTAAAATCAGGTCTGTCCCTCCGGCGATCAGTCGGCCAGATGAGCCTAATCCTTTAAGATGGGTCAGCGTTTCTTTGACAGATTTTGGGGTAATGTAGCGGTTGATTTTTTGTCCGGGAGTCTGAACGTCATGCATGGGAGAAACCTCTCGATGTGGACAATCATGGCAAAGTATGACAAAGGTCCAACAATTGATAGATAATGGAGCATTATACAACTTAGGAACGAAAATCAAACAGTTGCATAACTGAAATTATCGTTCCTTCCCAGCCGAAGTCAGCTTCGGCCCTTATCGTTTAAGAGGAAATAAGAAGATGACTAACTACGGTATTATCGTTCACGGCGGCGCATGGGATTGGCCTGATGAACAGGACGCACAAAAAATTCCTGATTTAACAAAAGCAACGCAGATCGGCCGGGACATTCTCGCGGCAGGTGGTTCTGCATTAGATGCGGTTGAAAAAGCGGTCAACTATTTAGAAGATGCTCCCACCTTTGAAGCGGGCACCGGCGTACCGCCTAACCGGAACGGGGTCGCCCAGCTCGATGCGCTCATCGTCGATGGGAAAACGCGCGATTTCGGCTCAGTTGCGGCCGTGGAGCGGGTTAAATATCCGATCACGTTGGCTCGCAAAGTGATGGAAGAAACGGCCCACTGCATGTTTGTTGGGGCCGGGGCAGATGAGTTGGCCCGTGAGCTAGGCATGCCGCTGATCCCAAATATTGAACTGGTTGATGAAAAATCTTGGCGTGCATTTGTTGAGCGAGACGAAAGTGTGCTCAAGCCACAGTGGGGTAAAAGCCAGCCGCTAAGCCATGACACGGTCGGAGCGGTTGCCATCGATCAAGATGGGAATGTCGCGGCCGCCACGTCAACCAGCGGATCCCCGTTTAAACCGGCCGGGCGTGTGGGTGATGCCCCATTGCTAGGCTCTGGTGGTTTTGCATTGAATGGCGCAGGAGCGGTCAGCTGTACCGGCAATGGGGAAAATATTATGCGGCTTCTGTTGGCTAAATATGCGGCCGACAAAATGGTGGAAGGGATGACGGCCCAACAAGCGGCCGATGCCTCAGTCGCTTACATGAGTGCAGTTTACCCAGACCCGATGACCGGGATGATTGTGGTGGATGCGGCCGGGAATCTAGCCTTTGCTAGCTCTACACCGAAGATTGCGGTGGCTTGGACTGACAACGGCCAAAGTGGAGAGATCAAGACGGCATTCCGCCCCTAAACAAAAAAGAGCTAAACGGTTTTGAAAATCGTTTAGCTCTAAATTCCGCTTACATAGCTCTCGATTAATTAATCAGTAGCCAGATAAAAACAGCAAATACGATAGATCCCGTAATAAATTGAATGACTGTTGTCACTCCCCAGCCGACAACGCCGCCTAAACCAGCCTTCGCCGCTTTCCAAGTATCTTTTAAGCGCGCATACTCTGTGAAGAAAATACCCAAGAAATAGCCGAGTAAACCACCGATTAGTCCACCAATCCCTAAAAAGAAAGCCCCGATAATAAAACCGATGGTGGCCCCAACGATTCCGGCCGCAATCGACCAGCCCGATGCACCGGTTGATTTGGCACCCAACATCGGCATCCATATTTCAGATGTGGCCCCGACGAGTGATACGAGCACCAATAGAATCGTCGGGACAATGCCGATCATTTCAAACCCATTCCACCAGGTAAAACCGATTGTGGCAAGGCCAATTAAAACGTTGCCGGGAATAACTGGTATCAAACAGCCAATAACGCCAACGAGCATAATCAAAATAGTGAGAGCTAATACGATAGGGAGCATAATTTTAAATTTGGTTAAGTTGAAAGTAAATTAAGACCATGTTCGCCCTTTACGTAGCTTTTAAGAGAATGGGAGCAAACTGGTTCGATCGGATTGCGAGCTATCGCACCTGATGCCACACACGGCGCAGCACAACAAACCAAACGACCGCCACAATCGACCAGCCGACTTCTTCTAAATTGCCTTTGGTCTGAAGTTCAACCCAAATGTACCAGCCGGTCCCGGCCACGGCCGTTGCCACCATCGTAATCGTTAACCAAAAAGTGAGTTGTTCTTGTTCCATAAAGTTTAAACGGCTACTGATCTGACCATTTCTTCAAAAGTTCTTTTTCTTTGTCAGGTGAAAGCGTCGATTCCCAGTTATGAAAATTGGCCGACTGCGCACGCTCATTTTCGTATGCCAATGCATCTCGAACCGTATCAATGAGCGGTCGGAACGTGAGCCCTGCATCTATCGCTTTTTGGACATTAAATGCGAAAAACCCGGCCGTGCTTGGATCAGTCGTAGGAATCCAGAATGGCAACTCACTCCACGGCTGAACCTCGTTCTCAACCAAAAACATCTCATCTACATAGATCGAGTTTGCGTCACTGCCGGATGCTTCAACTGAAGCCGCGACCAAGTCCCCCATCGTTTGGCGATAGTCTGGTCCGGTTGCGTTGTAATCTCCAATGAGTTTGTTTTCGATACAGTGAAGCGTAAATGCGGCCAAATCTCGCGCATCGATATGCTGGAGTTGGCGATCGGCCGATCCTGGTACCATTACATCGCCCCCTTTGGCGATTCTAGCAGGCCAGTAGCCAAATCGGTTGGTATGATCGTTTGGTCCAGTCACCAAACCTGGCCGAATAATGACATGCTTATCAGGATAAACGGCCGTCACCTCGTCCTCACATAAAGCTTTTAAGGGTCCGTAAGTTGCTCCGGTAATCTCTTCATTACCTGGTTCACCAATATCACGACTCATCTGAGAATCTTCGACAATACCAACCTCAGAGGTTTCAGAATAAACTGAAATCGTAGAGATGAAAGCGTACAGGCCAACCGCATCTTTTAATTTGCGGGCAGAATCCCCAACCAAGCGGGGGACATAGCCACATGAGTCGATCACAGCATCCCAGCTTTTGCCTTCAAGGACATCTAGCCCGCCATCACGATCACCCACAAGCTTTTCGGCCGACGGGAACAAATCCGCCCCCGTTTTACCCCGATTGAACAGAGTCACGTCATGCCCCCGATCAATCGCTGCTTGGGCCATTGCCCGACCGACAAATTGTGTTCCACCAATAATCAAAATTTTCATTGTTTCACCTTTATACTTCTTCTGCCGATTCAACTTCTTGAGTTACATTTCTTGCCCCATAATCTGGCCGTTCACTATCACGCAGAGTTTGCCAGTCAACATCTCCATAAGCGTTAAGCGTATAACCAGTTTGGGCGTCAAAAGCGGCCGGGCTAAAGGAATAGATCAGCGGCCTATAATCTACCTGCCAGCCTTCTAGATAACTATTTTCAAACAACGCATCTAATTCCGCCTGATTTTCGATATAAAAAATGACACAGCCACCTTTATCGCCAATAAAGTGATCGTGCCACAGGGCTAAAGGCAAGGTTGTATCACCAATCATCGCATTGATAATTTGGTTGGCTTCAGCCGGTTTCACGCCATCAGGGGCCAAGGCATAGACCAAATAACATCTAGGCCGACGGGTACGAATTTTTGTTATTTTTGCCATATAAAGTCTCCAATGTTTTAGCTAGACTATCATCAAGTCACAAAATATCGAGGCAAGTATAAAGATATAAGCCACTTTTAACCTTCGTCCAATAGATTTCTTGCCCCTAACACCCTGAACCACTAAAATTCGCTCTGTTAACTCAAATTTCAAACAAACAGACCACTCTTTTCACAAGCTAGGTCTGAAGGAACAGCATGACAGAACAGGAATTCCAGGCAGCCCTAGAAAAAATCAAAAATGGTTTAGCCACAAAAGTACGCATCTTTGCCCCGGCCGATGCTTGCCCCGTATGTACCGCAATCGAAGGCGTATACGAGTTCGATGAAGAGATCCCGACACTTCCACCAGAAGGCTGCTCTTGCATAAACGGGCCAACAGCGATGTACGCACCTGTTTTAGATCAATACGGGCCTTAGTTCGCAAGATAATTGTGTGACAGATTAAATCATCATCGATCACAACTTATCTCCAAAAAACATCTGAAACGACAGCCGAATGGCTGTCGTTTTTTGTTTTCCAGGGCCACACCCGAAAACAACAGGCCACCTGCACCCAAGTGTGCGACACCGGTAACTTAACCGTTATAATCTACATAAATCTGATACCCGAGTGAAAAAATAGGACCCATGACCACTAACGCCCTTTATATCGACCGGCCACGCTACCGGAAAATCGTACGTTTCTTTGGCGGTGCCATTCTGCATTTCGCATTATTCGATGTGCTATTGGGTCGAATTCCAGGCGTTCGCTGGGCGATACTACGTTCACGCCCCGGCCGGATGCGTCGTTTTGCACGTCGCTTTCGTGACCTATCGATTGAGATGGGTGGGGTCATGATTAAATTGGGGCAATTTCTAAGTGCCCGTGTAGACGTCCTGCCGCTAGAAGTCACTCAAGAACTACAAGGATTACAAGATACAGTCCCCGCAATTTCGCTCCCTATTATTCGTCGCACGTTACGGAGTGAGTTTGGTGATCTGGACGAGCATTTTTATGAAGTCGAAATGGAGCCACTTGCGGCCGCCAGTTTAGGCCAAACGATGCGAGCTTGGCTGAAAGATGAAAATGGAGAACGTGGGGCTGCCGTCGTTATTAAAGTATTACGGCCGACCATAGAAGCAATTGTCCATACGGATCTTGCTGCTCTAGATACTGTTGCCCCTTGGCTCATGCGGTACAAGCCAATTGCACGTCGAGCTGATGTGCCAGACATCATGGACGAGTTTGGCAAAACCCTATGGGAAGAACTGGATTACGAGCAGGAAGTTCGTAGCATCAAACGGTTCCAAGATATTTTTGCAGAGCAAGATCATATCTACATACCAGAAGTCTATGAAGAGCTTTCAACTGACCGGGCTATTGTTCTAGAAAATGTTGAAAATCCGAAAATCAATGATTTGGAAGCGATCTTAGCGGCCGGAATTAATCCGGAAAAAGTTGCCAGCGACCTAATCGAGGCGTACCTGTTTCAGCTTTTTAAACACGGCGTTTTTCATGCAGACCCACACCCTGGAAATATTTTTATCCAGCCAGTTGGTCCTGAACTGACAGATGAAGATCGAGCCGCCGGAAAATTCCGCAAACATCAAATAATTTTCATCGACTTCGGCATGATCGGCCGACTTCCTGCTGACCTGCGCCAAAACATGGGACAAGTGCTTATGGGGTTGGTGCAAAAAGACGGCCGTAAAGTGGTCAATGCCTATAGCCAGATGGGGTTCTTTTTGCCAGGAGCCGATCTAGACCGCATCATCGAAGCCCAAAACCTGCTCATGGAACGGCTTGACGGCCGGAACCTAATGGAAATGGCGAATCCAGATCCTGAAGAAGTCAAAGAATTAGGAATGGAATTCCGTGATATTTTATTTGACCTCCCCTTTCAAGTGCCTCAAAACTTTGTGTATTTAGGCCGCGCATTAGGCATTTTATCTGGGATAGCGTCAGGTTTACATCCTACAATTAATCCGTGGTACAGCATCCAAGGGTACGGCATGGAACTGCTTAACTTGGAGCAACAGCTAGATTTTTCTTTTGACTCGTTTGAATCGATCATTTCTAATCTAACTCCTTATCTGCGTCTGCCGGGCCAAATACAGCGTGTGGTCAATGCGGCCGAAAATGGGAAGTTACGCATCACTAGCAGCGATCCAAATGCCGCTCGCCGCCTTGATCGCCTTGAGCGGAAATTAGGCTGGATGAACGTAAGTATCGTGACAGCCTCTGCCATTTTGTCAGGGACCCTCATCTACCTTAATCGAGACAAAACTAACAAAAACGGCAACGACCGATCAAACGGCCATCATTAAATAAAAAGTAAGTTGAGGCGAGCTTACCTACTGACATTACTCCGCCTAATTATTCAACTGACTAATTAACCGAACTGCCTAACCGACTCCTTACCAACTTTTCATTTGACTAAAAAGAACATTCATTCTAATATAGAACATGTGGTCTGGTCGGCCGAAAGTAAGTGAGTAATAGGATGACAGTTAACAATCAACCCCGTGAACCAAAAGAATATCGTGATTCCCACAAGCCTACCCATCTACAAGAATCATCACTAGCAGATGAGATCACCCGGAAAATGTCTCAACTTCAAAATTTCGGGCGGGAAGTTAGTGCCTTTATCAATGGCTTTCAGCTCAATGTTGATCGTGATAATGGTGCTGTCCAGATCAATTTACGCAAAAAAACCCGGCCGTTGGTTGAACTTATTCCACTCTTGAAATTTTGCGAAGAGATTAAACCAATGGAGGCGATCATTGGCTGGAATAAAACACAAGAGCCTATGTTCTGGGTTGCTGGGACACAGTCAGAAAATCATCTACTTATTTCAGGAGCACCACAATCGGGGAAGACAGGGCTACTAAGATCTCTAATCCTCACACTTGTACTAGCAACCCGGCCATCGCAGCTACAGTTGGCCATTATAGATGGTAGCTGTCGTAGTGGAACTGGATACGATCATTCTGGGCTAAAAAAATTCAGCCATTTGCCCCACCTACTAAACCGGCCCCCTTCAAACCCAGAAGAAGTGTGCGAGATTGTAAGCTTCTTAGCAAAAGAGGCCGACCATCGTTTAAAACATCAAATCAAAACGCCTCAAATTTTGCTCATTATCGATAACCTGCAAGACATTCTCCCCGTAGCGGGTCCAGAATTTCACCAACAGCTTGAGCATATTCTTGATATCGGACCTCAAACTGGCATTCGGGTGATATTGGCAACCAATCGGCCGGAAGATGGCCGTTTGCAGGATTTGGTGTCTGGCATAGAAATCGATCGTTTAACTGGGAAAGTTCAGTCAGCGGGGCAAGCAGCCTTTGCTAGCGGTCGAGATGATTCTGATGCGGAGTTCCTCGATGGAAATGGAGAATTCCTCGCACGCCTAAATGGGAATGATTTTCATTTTCAAGCCGCATGGGTGGGCGAACGCCAGCTAAAACGATACCTGCAATATATCAGCGATGTAAAACAGCCCGCCCTACTCGCATGGTCAATCCCGGCCGATGATGACCACTTCTACGATGAAGGGTTTGATGAAAAGCTTAATGAACAGCGCGCCAATCCAGAGCAGCGCGAGTTTAATTATGGCTTCCTAGAACAACATCCAAAATTAGAAGCTGAAACCCATAGAATTGATAATGAGGCCATTAAGGCTGAATATGAAGAAGAGGATGATGACGCGTACGAGGAAGAGGTAGATGGCGCAATCGACGAGCCAATAGAAATCCTCTCAGGATCCGATCGTGACAAAGCTGAAGAATTGCATGACTATGAGCAAAACCAAAAAGCGCACATCGACCCCTCGGCCGATGACGAGCTGCTTGACGATCACTTTTTTGAGGAAGATGATCTAGACGAAGAACTTGAACCACAGATTGAGGATGAAGGAGTTGAAGATACAACCGCAGAAGAAGCTCGGTTCACTCAGCTAGCAAACATTTATACCAAGCTCACTGGCTTTTTGTCTGATGAACCAGAAGATGATGCTCAGCTCAACTCAATCAATGAATTTGAGTCGAATGAAGACCTAGATCTGGTTGCTCAAAATTTAGAGTCTGAATCTTGGGATGAAGAAGATTTCGATCGTGATGAAGAGCAAGCAGGTCTTTACGAGCCCGATCAATCTTTATCGGTCTTTCATGAGCCTACGCCAGAATACAATGCGAGAAGGAGCGGGTGGTTAGATTACGCACCCGATTCTTCAAATCCGGCGAGCGAAGAAGTCGAATCTGACACGGCTCTAGACTTTGATCATGCATCTGATGATTTAGCGGATATTGGTGACTCAGATTTCGAAGATGAAGGAGATGACCAGTTAACTGAAGATGACGCTTTTTCCTTTTCGTCCGATGGCATTGCCAAACCCGGCCGAAGGAGTCGCTTGTCCCAACCTAAACCTAAGCCAAGTGAAACACCCCCTACAGTTAAAAGTAAAGACGAACCTGATGCTCAACCAGACCCTTTTGATCCATGGCAAAATGGACTCGCTGATGAGCCTGAAAACCCAAGTGAAGGTGAAAAGACCAAGCCAACCACTCTTGTTCGGCCGCCAAGACTTGTCGCAAAGAGGACGCCTACGATTCGCAGGCGAGTCTCTCATACTTCTAATCACTTTAAGCCAAAACCGAAACCAAAGGCGCCCCCTGCACCTGACAAAGTAACTGAAGAAAATATAGATGGAGAAATCGAATGAATGAAGGCATGCTATGGCTCGATGACAACAAAAATCGCACAATTGAAGACAAAATCTCACGCGCGGCCGATTGGTACAAAGAGCATTATGGGCCCAAGCCAACCGTCTGCTTTGTCAATCAAAAGGCATTAAAAGAAGAATTAGTTTTTGGGGAAATATCTGTGCGGCCGGCAACTTTTGTCCGGCCAAATCATTTTTGGATAGGAACAGGCGCCCCCCCTTAAGCAGGGCAGGTCCCTAGCAAAGGTTTAAGGGGTATAACGATTAAATAAATCGTTTAAATAAACTCGAATGATATGTGTAATCGTGGTGTCTACTTCGCCATAGGTCTCACCAGTAATTTCCATAACCGCTAACCCGTGAAGCACTTCAGCCAAGTTTTCGGCCGAACGATGCAAATCTGCATGCCCAAGATCACAAGAAGCCAAAACAATATGAAGCAGGCGGCATAAACGTGAGGCATATTTACGGCCGACAGATGCGTCTCGGCCCTGACAGACAGATACATAGTAGCTGCCTTTATTTTCTTTGACGTAGTTTCGGTAGGTTAAAATAATCGCATCAAGCCCCTCACGGCCTGAAGTTGTGGTCGCAACTAAACGGAGCTCTCGTAGCAAATCCTTCCAGCCAGACTCAATCATATCGTCTTGAAAATCATCTAACCCTGCATACAAATGTTTGAAAACATCACGAGGGATTCCCATTTTTGCAATAAGGGCGGTTGTTGATACCGCCTCAGGGCGAGCCACTACATTCATGATCTGCAATGCTTTCTCAGCTAAAGTTTGGCGATACTCACGCTTGCGATTAAGCTCACGTTGAGCCTCTGCGCCAGCTATATTCCCAATCGAGCTACCAATGTAATCAGTTGAACGGTGCGTTAGTGAACCCATAGTGTTAAAACCTCTGAATGTTTCCGTTTTTCTTCCAAAAAAGCGGAAACAACGACGATGACTGACTTTTGAATAAGAATTACGATCAAACCTTCAATTGCTTTTGGCACCCTTCTACTATTTTTGTACCATCTCTTTGAGAGAATGTTTTGAATGGTTAAATCACCTGTTCTTTCATATTACTTTATCGATTCAAGGTTACATCTTCACTTACAAATGTTAACCGGTTTACAGTATTAGTGTTCCGAAAATCAAAATTACAGATAGCCAGAGGTATTCCATGACAAATTTCGAAGTTCAATTTAACAGCAGACGCTCAAACGTCATCGGCCGAAATGGGATGGTGGCAACCAGCCAGCCCTTGGCAGCCCAAGCCGGAATAGACATTTTGCGAGCAGGAGGCAACGCGATTGATGCTGCCATCGCAACCGTTTCAACGTTGTGTGTCACCGAACCTTGTTCAACCGGCATTGGTGGAGATGCATTTGCACTCATCTGGTCGGCCGCCGATCAGCGGCTATTTGGTTTAAATGCCAGTGGTCCCGCTCCCGCCGGGCTAACAGCCGATCATGTTCGCATCCTTGGCCACACAGAATTTCCAGCCTTAGGCGGGTTAGCCGTAACCGTTCCTGGTGCATTACGCGGATGGGAAATGGCATTAAGCAAGTTTGGCAGCTTACCCCTCAGTCGCATTTTAGACAGTGCCATCACCTATGCCCGCGATGGCTACCCTGTTAGCGAAAAAATCGCTTCACAATGGAGTCGGTCTCACGAAAAAATGAGCCGCCACGCCGATTCAAAACGTGTTTGGCTACCATTCCCCGGCGGTCGTGGTCCAAATCCTGGAGAAATGTTTAGCAATCCAGAGGTTGCGGCTACGCTGCAAAAAATCGTAGACAAGGGATACGATGCTTTTTACACGGGTGACATTGCTCAACAAATCGCAGATTGTGTGCAGGCAGATGGTGGCTTTTTGTCAACCGATGATCTGGCCAACTACAAAGCTGAATGGGTTGAACCGATTAGTGTTGAATATCGGCCGGGGTATCGCTTTTTCGAAATCCCACCTAACGGGCAAGGGTTAACCGCTCTGCTCGCCCTCAACATCATGAAAGGCTTCGATGTGCAGGCGATGGGGCATGGCACCTACGAATATACACACACCATGATGGAAGCGATCAAACTCGCATTTGCTGATGCTCATGCTTATATCGCTGATCCTAAACATGCACAAATCCCATTAGCCGGGCTACTCAGTGACAGCTACACGGAAACCCGCCGTGGACTCATCGATAGCAAATCGGCTCTTACGCCAATGCCGGGTCAGCCACAACAACATGGTGACACCGTCTACCTAACTGTTGCGGACGAAGCTGGCAACATGGTTAGCTGGATTCAGAGCTTGTATATGGGCTTTGGTAGCGGATTAACGGCCGGCACGACAGGCGTCCAGCTGCAAAATCGTGGCGCAAACTTTAGCCTTGAGGAAGGTCACCCCAATGAAGCGGCCGGTGGCAAACGTCCCTTCCACACTATTATTCCCGGCTTTATTACCAAGAATGACCAAGCTTGGGCCAGCTTTGGAGTCATGGGTGGCTTCATGCAACCACAGGGTCATCTTCAAGTCGGCAGTTCGCTGGTTGATTTTGATATGAGCCCACAAGCCGCCTTAGATGCGCCACGCTTTTATTGGCAAAAGGATAAGCTGTTTGCCCTCGAGCCATCTTTTGGTGAACGCATGTATGCTGAGATGCGTTTGCGTGGGCACCAGCTCATGCCGGTTTCGCGCGCAGAAACACTCCACTATGGTGGTGGTCAAGCGATTATTCGTGACATTGAGTCAGGCGTTTATGTAGGAGGCGCTGAGCCTAGAAATGACGGCACCGCGGCCGGATATTAACACTCCACATTAAGTCAGAAAACATCTATAAAAAAAGCGCATGTTTATCGACATGCGCTTTTTTTATGCGTATTAATTTAATAGTCAATAGGAAATTGATTTTATCCGTTTAATGATTCCCCTTTTATCTTATGGCTAGCTCCTGAAATAACAGACAGAGGCAGATCAAACCTCAATGTTTGATCGTTCAACAGTTGCCTACGTGGGAGCACGACATGGAAAGTAGAACCTGGCATCTTTTCATCGTCAAAGCCGCTACTTTCAGCCCAGACATGCCCATGATGCGCAGTCACAATCCCTCGAACAATGGCTAAACCTAACCCTGGTCCGCCGCCTCGAAAATCAAACTTGCTGCTCGAGTGCAGATCAACCTCTCCTGTTTGGAAAAACTTCTGGAAAATTAGCTCTTGATCGTCCGGGTCAATGCCAATACCGGAATCTTTGATTTGCAAATGGATGCCATCTTCGGGCCAATCAATTTGGTTGGCCTTAGATGTTGCAAGTTGAGCCGCTCCATCGCCTTGCCATGCACGGCCGGTTATCTTTATCTCTCCCCCGTCTGGTGTGTACTTAATCGCGTTGTTGATCAGGTGTTCAAAGATTTTGCGCATGCCGGTTAAGTCGCCGTCGATGATCGGCAACTGCTTCGTAGACTCATCAACTACAAGGTCTATCTTTCGTGCATCAATCTCATCCTCGATCAAAGATTCAATATTGCTAAATAAATCTTTTAACCGAATCGGTTCCGGCCGGATTTCGAGCGTACGATAGTCGATCCGGGTCAAATCGAGCAGGTTTTCAACCACTTCACTGATCCGCTTTACCCCTTTCAAAATACCGCCTACAAGACGATCATTTTGCTGGTTACCAGCGATGCCTGACTGCTTTTGCAAAATTTCACTATAGCCACGAATAATCGTCAGCGGTGTGCGTAACTCGTGCGAAGCGATACTCACAAAACGAGATTTAGTTTGATCTAGTTTATCTAGCTCAGCGTAAGCGGTCTGAATCGCATCAGTACGACTATGTAGCTCAAACTCCATCTGCTCACGCACTCGCTTAATTTGCCTTTTTTGATGTGAGTTTTCAAGCACCAGCCAAGATTGATTGGCTATGGTCGCTGCAATCGCCTGATCTTCGGCCGAAAATGGAATCCGCTCATGGCGCGCAAATGCCACAATCCCAACGATGCCCGTCTCCCCCATAAACGGTATGGCCAACCAGCACCCATCTAAAAACAAAGAATGCCAGCGACTATGGCTATCTTCCAGCTCAGCATCTGGTACATCAATCGCATAAGGGCGACCGGCCGACTGCACCCGCATAAATATATCAGTGGGGTCATTCGGATCAGGCGTAATTCTGATCCCTTTCGTAGCTAAAGTATCGCCGCTCGTCGCACACACCTCAAGCATTTTCCCATTCCACAATGAAACTGTTGCCCCATCATAGTCAACCAAGCGCTTCGTATGTGTCAGCATCAGCTTCAAAAGATGAGTTAGGTTATTAGAAGCGATTAGGGATTCACCAATTCCCTTTAGCGCATCGGCCAGATGTAGTCGAGACCGGCCGCCTTCGACAATTCGCAAGTTGTGAATTGACATCACAATCAGGTCAGCGATCGATTGGAATTGCAGAACGCTATCGCGGCTAAATCCAGCTTTAATATTGCTGTGCAAATCAAGAACGCCAATGAGATCACGGCCGATCAACAGAGGGAGTGTGAGTTCTGAACGAGTCTCTGATAATTTTGATGAGAGATAATAGCGAGTATCTTGTCGCACATCCTCAGCCAACCCCGGCCGTCGGTGCTTGGCCGCCCAGCCCGGCATACTCTTCTCATTGATAGGAAGTGTGCGCTTGTCATCAATCAGTGTGCCTGATTCCAAAACAAGTAGATCTGTTTGAGGGTCGATTAAATAAACAGCAACATGATATAGTGCGTAACGTTGGCGCAGCAATTCAGAGACCTGAGGCAAAAGCACCTCAAGATCAGGCGTTGACATGACCCGTTGGGCAATTGCCAAGCTCGTTTCAAGACCATACACACGATCACTTAACAAATCAGATGAGGTTATTTCTTTATCGGTTGCATTGTCGTAAACTCGACTCCGGCCGCTTTCAACGAGGCTAATCACCTCATTCATGGTACTTCCGATTTCAGTTAGCTCGCTCTGGCCAGAAACCAAGACCCGATGTGAAAAATCACCCGATTGCCACTTCCGCAGGCTTTCTTTAATTTGATTGAGGGGAATCGATAAAGAAAAAGTGAGCAACACGCCAATCAGCAGGATTAAGAATAAAATGCTGCCAAAAGCCAATAGCGTAAAGAGAATGGTGCGCATCTGCCATTGCGCTAAGGTGTCATCTGACTCAAGCGTGAAACTATTGAGCCCTTCAACGAATTGGTCAACTGCCTGACTAATCTCATCTGAAGTAGTGGAAAGCTCCACAATTATCACATTAGCAGCTTCCCAATCATCATTATTTACAGCCTCTGACAACTCACCAAGCAACTGGTTAAATTCCGGCCGATAACCTTCAATGATAATTACCGCATCTGAAAGACCACTGACTTGATCAACGTCATCTAATAAACCTTGTGAAGCAAAATGATCGTGACGTAGTGTGAAGTCATTCAACAAATTCGATGCAGTAGCACGATCTTTCTCAAAAATTGCAGAAGAAAGTTTCTGCTCAAAAACAAGCAAAGCGACATGCCCATCTAAAAAGTTACTTTTAGCAATTTCAGGCAGCTGGTTGGTTCTTATATCGCTAAATAGTGAAGCTTGCTGGCTCAGAAAAAAGCTGGCAACCAATGCAACTGGCAAGATCAGGAAAGCAAAGGAGGCAGCTATTCGTTGTCCAAGCGATAATCGGGTCATTATGAAATGGGGATTTGGAGCCTGTCATTTACAAAGTATGCTTTATCTCACACGAAAATATTTCTTAAAGATAAAGATATCAAGCCCAAAACCGAATCTCCCTAAAGAGCGGGATCGACTATGGGGTTGCAATTGACTTGCTAGATTGTTTCAACTAGGCACAGGATCTTTAATGTTGGCAGTTGACATAGCTTTGTTGCTGTTGCCTATTTTTTGAGTTTAACCCACCCGTATTTCGCATGACCATTGGCAAACCGTGAATCATTATGTGAAAAGAATAGGGAGATTTGACCAGAAGCTTAAAAAAATATTATATTTACTCTTCCTTAATTAATTGTTCCTGTTCTTTTAGCAAAACAAACTGCTATGCCCGATATTAAAACGCTCAGAAATTCATCTAACTCAGGCAAGGGGGGGCCATCTCATCAAGCGATTGAGGACTACTTAAAAACGATTTATCGCTTAGCCCAAGAGGAATTCCCTGTAAGCACATCTCGTTTAGCAGAAGCTCGTGAGGTAAAACCTGCGTCAGTTACCGGCATGATTAAACGATTGTCCGGTTTAGATTTGGTCAATTATCAGAAACATTATGGGGTCACACTAACGGAGTCCGGCCGGAAGATTGCCTTAGAAGTAATCCGACATCATCGCTTGATCGAGACTTACTTGATGGAAGCATTAGGCTTTGAATGGGATGAGGTTCACGAGCAGGCTGACCTTTTAGAGCATGTTATTAGTGAAAAGCTCGAAGCGAAAATTGCAGCCTATTTGAATCATCCAGAGTTTGATCCACACGGGGCCCCAATTCCGCGTATGGATGGCACAGTACCCCATGTACAATCCCGGCCGCTAACGACAATGATGCTCAATGACCAAGGTGAAATCTCGCAGATCAGGCGTGACAATGATTCCGCCATGCTACGCGAATTAGCCGACTGCGATCTAATCCCTGGAACAAGCCTAAAAGTCGTCGAAATTTCGGCCGATCGCGAGAATTACATCGTTCAGCTTACGGAAAGTGGGAATACACACAAAATTGGGTTTGATGCGGCAGACTCCATCTTAATTAAACTATAGTGTAGACACCCTCCTCATCCTACATTCTCTGACAAACTCAAAAAGTTAGCCGTTTACTTTACCCTCAAATGCCTTCAACGCCTCAGTCAACTGGGACTGGCGAATACTCGTGGTAATGTCACCCCGCGTCCGCTCAAGCACAGCGCGCAATGTATCCGTCCGCCGGCGCAATCCACCAGTGATCGCATCACGAAAATCAAACGTCACCAACAGACTATAAATGTCATCCATCTTTTCAAGGAGCGCTTCAGCCTCTTCTGCATGGCCATGACGCAAAATGTCTAAAATGCGACGGCGTAACTCAGTTGCTGCTTCTGAAAGCCCATTCAACCACGACGATCCGCTCACATGCAATTCGGCCGGGCTTTTAATAGGCAGTCCACGAATCAAAGCCAGCGTGTGTTCCGCCTCAACATATTCTTTTAAGCAGTCTTGCGTATAACCGGCCCAATAGATCTGCGGAAAGCTCGCGCTCGCAGCTACCATTTTGGTAACCATCTCACGCGCTTCAGCCGTTAACTCTTCAGCCAGCTCCCATTCGCTACGATGCACAGCCCGGATTGCATTTGCACACGTTTTTGTAATGTCACGTGAGATTTTGTACGCATCCTCACGCACAGCATCGATTTGGACAAACTCACCTCGAATCTGTTCAGAAATTTTATCTAGATTTTCAATCATAATTATTGTTCAATGTTTAGAGAATTAATGAGACAGTTATTCAACCATCAATCAGGCATTTGTCCAAATGGCACTTACCAGCCTCGGCTAAACCGTTCTTCGTCCCATGGGTTCGCATTATTGTTATAGCCATTCACTTCCCAAAAGCCTAACTTATCATCGGCCCGAAATTCGAGACCACGCAACCACTTTCCACCCTTCCAAATGTATTTAGTATCTGCTTCGCTCCGATCCGCTTTTGAGCCGCATATAAAACGTAGTGGATAACCATGCTCCGGGGTCAGCGGCTCACCTTCAAAGTGAGTCGCCATCAAAACGGTATCGAGCAGCAAAAAGTCGAGGGTCGTATTGGTAGTGTAGTCATATTCGCAATGCTGAATGACATATTTAGCTTCTGGCCTGGGTTGAATAAACCCTTCATCAATCAAGGTTTTCATCGAAACCCCTTCCCAAGTGGTGTCAAATTTAGACCACTTGGTCACACAATGAATGTCCATTGTGACTTTAGACCGGGGTAGCTTGTTAAACTCTTCCCAATTCCAAACAACAGGGTTTTCGACCAGCCCAAACACCCTTAAATCCCAATTATCAAGATTAGGATAAACGGCCGTGGGACCATAATGCAGCACAGGAAATCGCTCAGTTAAAGATTGCCCAGGCGGCAGTCTCTTCTGGCTCTTGATCTCATTTTCTCTGGCTTTGCGGGTTAGTGCACTCATGATTTATTCTCCGATACAGGTTTGTTTTTAGTTTAGCGATTAAACAGCAGGCAACTCAAAGTTTAATATCGAATTGCTAGTTTTAAATTTGAAAATTAAAGATGTAACTTGTTCGTAATTTTATCGACAGATTTGTCATATAAGTCGGCCGATTATTCGAACAGACCAACAAACTCAAATGTGGTCACGTCAACCAACCCCATGTCAGAAATTCGTAATTCAGGGATGACAACCAATGCCAGCAAACTATGCTGCATGTAGGCATTATTAAGCGTGCAGCCACACTCAGCCATTGCAGCTACCATTTTGTCCGCTTTAGCCGCCACAACCTCAGCCCGTTCGGCCGACATTAAGCCTGCAATCGGCAGTTCAACCAGCGCTAATTCTTTGCCATCTTTAAATACAACCACACCTCCGCCTACTTCGCCTAAACGGTTGGCCGCTAACGCCATATCAGCCCGGCTCGTCCCCACCACAATCATATGATGGCT
>JBGCDP010000169.1:0-11984 GCA_045105475.1 Anaerolineae bacterium | reverse complement strand
CTGTGCCGACATTTATACCGGGGTTGAAGCGATGATTGGGGAGTTTGTCGATCTGGTTCGTCAGGAGCGAGGCCAGTCCGCAGTCGATAAGATCAAGGTGCACACGAAATTTGTGCCGGACTATGCTCAGCTTGATTCAATGTCACGCGACTATGTTGAAACGATCATCGATCGTTCGCTTAAACGTTTGCGTCTGCCTAAACTGAATCTTGTGCAATTCCACTGGTGGGACTATCAATTCCCAGGTTATCTTAAAACGCTACATATTCTGAAAGAGCTCCAGCAGGCGGGCAAAATCGACAAGATTAGTGTGACCAATTTTGATGCGGACCACATTGTTGAAATTTGCGAATCGGGTATTGATTTGGTTTCGGCCCAAGTGCAGTATTCATTGCTTGATCAAAGGCCGGCCGGCCGTTTTACTGACGCATGTCGTGAAAACAATATCCACTTGCTGTGCTATGGGGTTTTGGCAGGCGGCTTTCTGACGAAAAAATGGCTGGGTGAGAGTGATCCTGGCTTTGAATTTGTCAACCGCTCACTGGTCAAATATCGCTTGATTATCGAGGAATTTGGGGGTTGGGATCTGTTTCAAGCATTGCTTACTACCATGAGCAATATTGCGGAGCGACACAATGTTGAGATTAGTACTGTCGCAATCCGATATGCTTTAGAGCGGCCGCAGGTAGCTGCCGCCATTGTGGGGGCACGCTATTCTCGTTATTTGCCAGAGACTGTCTCTGCTTTCGGCTTTGCGTTTAGCGAGGCGGATCAGGCTGAATTGGCGGCCGTTCTTGACCAGCGCACCGGCCCGCATGGCGCAGTCTATGCACTTGAGCGCGACAAAGATGGAACCCACGGCCGGATCATGAAATACAATTTAAACGACGGATAAAGATGGCATCTCCTGAAGAAATCGCCCGGCCGCTGATTGACTATTTGCAACAGCGGTTGGCTGAAAATAAGCGACCCGTTTATGTGGCACTCGATGGGCGGAGCGGGGCAGGCAAGTCAACGCTTGCGGCCGCTGTGGCTGAGGCTCTGGGACAAGAGATTGTCACGGTCATTGAGGGAGATCAATTTTACGGAGGCGGCAGTTCAGCGACGTGGGATGCCAAAAGTACGGCCGAAAAAGTCGATGGGGTCATTGATTGGCGCCGTCAGCGTGAACTGATCATCGCGTTAAAGCAGGATGGCGTGGCTGAATGGCATACGTTTGATTGGGAAAGCGACGATTGGGATGCAGATGCCATCCCTTTGAGTGCTGAGAAAATTTGCTGTACTGAAACCCCTGTTATGTTGCTTGAAGGGGCTTACAGCGCCCGGCCGGAATTGGCTGTCCTGTTTGATTTGCGGCTGTTGTTGCATGTGCCAAAAGAGGTGCGGCGGGCACAGCTGCTGGCGCGCGAAGGGGATGAGTATCGGTCTGACTGGGAGGCGCGCTGGTCGGCGGCCGAAGACTATTATTTTGGAGAGCTGGTTCCGGCTGACCGGTTTGACATGGTACTGGGCTAAATCAAACCCATTTGCAGGGGAGTGAAATTAAGACTCTCTGATAAATCGGACGCTCTTTATCAACCCGCCTACCACTTCATAAATCGAAACATACCGAAAAGTTTCGCCTTGACGTATCACCGTTTCTTCATTGATGACGTACCGCCCTTGTTCGATTTGGGTATGAATGTCAACACTGACATCTGCCGCTTTGAAAAGGGGATCAAAGATGCTTTTCAGATGTGCCTTTCCTTTTCGGCCGATCTTTCTATCTGGGAAATTGTAGATTTGAATTTCTTCTGAATAGAGGCTCAGAAACGCGTCTAAATCATGATTGTTGTGGGCCGTCATGCGTTGGTTGACGATGTCTAACGGTGATTGGTCTTTTTGAGTTGGATTCATATGTTTTCAAAATAATGGCGGTGGCGGGATGAAGCGGCTGATGCCTTAACGAACGGAATAAATAGTTGGGGTGGAGTGGGTGATGAATTTAACTCGATATTTCATTTGATTTCTACCCACTTTTTAGATTTTGATCAAGCAGCTCGATCATTGAATAGACGAAACTGCGTCTTTCATCATTTAGGTGCAAGCGGGTCCCAATCGTTTTGTCTGCCCAGCTGCGGGCACTTTCATTCGGTTCGTTATTTTCTTGCGCCATGGCGGTCCAGTCACACACCATTTCGATTAGATCGATATCGGTCATGTCATTCGGGTCAGCATGAAATTCTGCATGGTGCCGATTGGTGGTGACGTGATGCTGAATCGCTTTGCGAACTTGAGCCTTTATCCCTTCAGGATATTCAAATAGTTCTCCAAGTTGGCGACGGCGATAATATTCGGTGAGCCAAATATACGGAATATATTCGTCTGGGCCAAACTTTGAAGCGTCATGTCCCTGTGCGCGAATGAGCAACTCATCCTTAAAATTTGTGACTTCGGCCATGAGGTGCAAGCAATGGCGCACTCGCTCGATGTGGGCATTGGTGCGCTTGTCGTAAAAGGCGACCATTTCGGCCGTGGGTTTCAGATCAGTGGTACTCATTTTGGCTATTATCTCCCCCCTGCATTTTTGCCATTTAAAATATGATTAATGGCGGTTCGGGCTCTTTTTTCTCTTGTAGCTGGCTGTTTTGCAGATAAAACGCTTGTGGCAAACCCTCTTTTTTTACCTGGTGTGAATCTGCTCCAAAGTTTAAACGCTTTTTCATTATCATGGAGTGCTTGTTCAAGTTCGGCCGGGAGATTAACATGATCCTGATTTGCGATATTAAAACGAACTTCGACAGAATCTCCCAGCTTTAGTTTGTGTTGGCTTAAAAACTTTTGCGAAATTAAAAGATACTTTTTCTCTTTATCCGGTTGGACCGCACCCTCAAACGGCTGTTCGTGCATTTCTCCTTCTATACGCAGGCGGGGATATTGATCTAAAGGCAATGTGTTAATTAAAGCATCGGGCAAATAAAGGACGTTGTAAAAAAGCTCTCCCTTTTTATTAAATCCCATTGAATGTTTTTGGATGGGGCGGACAAACTCATATTGATAAAAAGACATACTGACATTTTACCGTGCAAGTTTTATTGTTGTCTAAATTTACTGATGCTTTGCCAATGGCCCTGCTTGCTCATAGAAAAGACTTTCACCAGACTCTGTAAGCATGGTGGCTAAATCAATCATCGGATTGATCACCTCTGGCAGTGAGTCGTCATCACCAATAGCGAGTATGATCAAGGCTTTTTCAGGCTGATTGGGTGGTATGGGAATCTGTTGCCGATCTTCCTCTTTAAAACTGTCATACCGGCCGCGCACCTGATCAATGATCTCAGCATCGGCCGACCAGCGGAAATCAAGGCTAAATTCAGAAAGATCAACAATCAGCCGATCCGAAAACAGCTCGAAAGTTGCTTGGCTGAAATAGACGTTTTGAGCCAGCTTTTCGTGAAGCTGATCGGGTGAGATGAGGGTGCCTTTGCCCAACAGACCTGCGATTCGCACCCGGCCGCTCCGCCGCACCAGTGCAAACAGTGCCCGATTTATCGCGCGTGATTTTGAAGCGTAGGTGAGCCTGCCATATCGAGAACGGCCTGAACTTTCAACGATTTTATCGAGCGCACTGTTGGCCAGTTGGCGAGCTTCTTCTTTGCGCTCCGTTAGCGACAGACAGGCGGCCGTTTGCAACTGACGTTCTAAGTCACTGTTGTGAACAATGGTGGGAGGCACTTGGCGTATCGCTTCAGCAGCTTCGGCCGCACGGTCGCTTCTACCAAAACCACACACAAGGCCTGCCAGTAGTTCTGCCCCTTTTGTCGCTAGGATTTCAACATCGCGTCGATTTCCCTGACCCTGAAACTCACAGCAGCGCAGTGCATGATCGATGGCGGTGTCGATGTCACCGGCCGCTTGAGTCATTTGTGTCAGAAACTGGAAGCCATAGGCTCGTATCAGCGGGACGCCCTTGTTGTCAAAGGCTAATCGTGAAGCGAACGCATGGGCGGTCATAAGATCGTGGTTGTGTAGCTCCTCGAATTGTTTGCGCACCATTTTGATGCGGGTGTTATTGCTCCGTGCACGGCCGAACGGCTGCCAAAAGTCGGCCTCAGCTTGTGTTTGCCATTGATTATATAGAACTGGTTTCCAACCCATAAGCTTTTAGTGCCTATAAAGAAATTGAATCTACTGCCGCTTTACTTCATCCAAAGTTTTTCCATTTTTAAATTTCCACTCAACCCACCCATTTGCTTGCCTAGCTAAGACAGCGCCTGCTGCTGCACTTGGGGAAGAGAAAATGTAATCCTTAGTAAAAACCAGCATGCCACCTTTTTCCCCTAGAGTCCCATTTTCTTTTAGCTCATTTCTTAATGAATGAAGCCAATTACCAGCTGATTTGGATTCGATCAAATTGCATTTGCCGCCGGCAAAGACAATCAGCCCATCCTCTGTATATTCACCCTCGGCATAAGCATCTTTACCTTTACAAATAATAATCTCTTTGGTTTTCGGTTTCTTTATTTCATCGAAAACGGGGTACCCAAGCGTTGATGCAAGAATTTGAATCGTTTCAAAATAATCATAGAGATCTGCTTCCACAGGCTCTGAGACATGGGGCTTGCTAGGGGAATTCCCATTCTCTAGTGAATAACGATTTGCTTTTGTCGCTGTATTACAACAAAGCCACTCCAGAAATTTTATGTGCGTTTTGGTGAAATACTGAGTTTTTGAAACGAAAGCAATTGCATGAGTCCAAAAATCCTTTGACCTATTGTGTTGTTTTAGACGGGTTAAGCAATTTTCAGCTTCTCCAATATAAACTTGGTTTTTTAGTTCTTGGCTTCCAAACAATAAGTAAACGCCCACATTGTTTAACTCGTCCCGTGCAGCTGCTTCATCCAATTTTGATCTAGGAATTAATATGGCTGAGACCGTTCTACTAGTAATTTCAGCAATCTTTAAACTTCTTGGGTTGCCATCAGGCAAGTAGATTTGAATTGTTTTACCGATAAATTTCATTGAAGCCCCAGTAATTTTCGTAGATGGTAATTTCTAATATTGTTATTCAAATTATGCTAATAGGCCAACAATAGTGTGAGCCATCGCGAATGATATAATTAATCCTCAAGGTCTTAGGGTAAATTCGTAAGGAATTTTTGCACAAATCAAATACATTAAGTAGACTCTCGGTTCTGAATTTTTTCAGGCAACCAATTATGATTAACTTTTCAGGAATTCTCGTCCTTCTTAGCATTCTACTTGTGGTCCTTGTGATTATTAACACGGATCAAGTTACTGCTGGGTAAGGTTTTCTTAGAAAGTTATTGAGATAAAACACCAACCGCCCCGCAGGGCGGTTTTTTTTTGTCAATTTGCCGAAAACTTTAGAAATGGCACTCGCCGCAGGTTTATACAGATGTTCACAGATTAAACTTTGAATATCAGTGGCATGAAGTGCCGATGTAGAAATATTTTATGCAGAACGGCTAGCTAGGTTTAAGGGAAACAACCGCTAGCCATATACAAGACAGGTTTTAGGATGATGAATTGTTGGACGCACACAAGCACAAGGCAGACGGGGCAAATGCTATCGTCGAATTGTGCGTGTCGACAGCAGCCGACAAAACATCAGGCACGCACCCAAGGTGGTTCGCCCAACCGGCCGGAAACAGAACGATCTCAGGATCGATCTGAAAGTAAGAATCCGGCCGAACAGGCGAGATAAACTTTGAAGGCGACCAGCTAATTCTGTTATTTATCTGATTCTCAATTAGAGAAAGCAACGAGAGAGGTATCGATGAGTAAAACAGTAACCGGAGCACAAATCATGTGGGAAGCACTGGTCGCCGAAGGGGTAGATGTCTGTTTTGGCATGCCCGGCGGAGCCATTCTTCCTTTCTATGACGCCCACGCAAAATATGAGTACCCGGTCCATCATGTTTTAGTTACCCATGAACAGGGTGGCTCGCATATGGCAGATGGGTACGCACGCGCCACTGGAAAAGTCGGCGTCTGTATCGCAACATCAGGGCCAGGGGCCACCAACATCATGACCGGCCTCGCGACCGCCAACATGGACTCGATTCCGATTGTGGCGTTTACCGGCCAGGTACCAAACAGCCTGCTCGGCCGTGATGGGTTCCAAGAGGCGGATATCGCTGGGGTCAGCCTACCGATTACCAAACACAACTACTTGGTCACCCGTGTCGAAGATTTGGGGCAAGCGATTAAAGAAGCGTTCTACATCGCCCGTACCGGCCGACCTGGCCCGTGTCTGGTGGACGTGACCAAAGACGTGCAGAATGCCGTCTTAGAAAACTTCGACTACGACGCCATTGAGATCGACCTGCCTGGTTACAATCCTGAAAAAACTGCCGCTTCACCAGAAGCGATTGCTCGTGCAGCCAAGTTGATTAACGAAGCTGAACGGCCGGTCATCATCTCTGGTCAAGGAACCACGATGGCAGGGGCTGAGAAAGAACTGCGTCAACTAGCTGAAAAAGCTCAAATCCCAGTTTCTACCAGCCTATTGGGAATCGGAACCATTCCATCGACTCACCCGCTAGCGATTAGCTGGGGCGGGATGCATGGGCAAGCGCACACCAACTTTGCGTGGCAAGAGTGCGACGTGCTCATCGCCATCGGTGCCCGTTTAGACGACCGTCTAACTGGTGCGTTCGATACCTTTGCACCCAAAGCGAAAATTATCCATATGGACATTGACGCGGCCGAAATGGGGAAAAATCTCAACATCGACACCCCTGTCGTTGGTGATGCACTGATGACATTGCGTGAACTGATCCCACAAGTTGAAGCGACTGAACATCCAGACTGGATCGAGCAGATCAATGAATGGAAGACGGAAGGTGCCGAGCGTGACCTGTTGGCGCAAGAGATGGAGCATCTACATGCCCCATATATCATGCGTTCACTGTGGCACGCGACCAATCAAGGTGACGCCACCGTTGTAACTGACGTGGGTCAGCACCAGATGTGGGAAGCGCAGTATTTTCCCCATACCAAAAGCCGTAGTTTGCTAACTTCTGGCGGTTTGGGCACGATGGGATTCGCGCTACCAGCCGCTATCGGTGCTCAGATGGGCAAGCCTGAAGAAGAGGTTTGGGTTGTTGCTGGAGACGGTGGTTTCCAAATGACGATGATCGAGATGAAGACGGTGATGGAACAAAAATTGCCGATCAAAATCGCATTGATCAACAACAGCTTCTTGGGAATGGTTCAGCAGTGGCAGGACGTTTTCTATGAAAAACGCTACTCTGGCACCCCGTTGCACAACCCTGACTTTATCAAGCTGGCTGAAGCTTATGGCATTCCTGGCCAGATGGTAGACGAAGTGGATTCAGTTCAAGACGCGATCCAAAAGGCGCAAGATACCGACGGACCATACTTTCTTGAGTTCCGGGTTCCGGCCGAACACGTTTACCCGATGGTTCCAGCGGGCAAGAGCAATGGCGAAATGTTACGTCGAGCGATGACGGCGGAAGAGTAAAAAGTGATTAGTGGGCAGTGACTAGTAAGCTGCAAGCCAAAGCTAATCACTAACCACTAGTAACTAACTACTAGAAAAAAAATGAGCAAAAAACATACAATAAACGCATGGATGGAAGACAAACCGGGTGTTTTAAACCGGGTTGCAGGGCTGTTTCGGCGGCGGAATTTTAATATCGACAGCTTAGTTGTCGGCCGGAGTGAAACCAAAGGGATCAGCCGGATGACCTTCGTTGTTGAAGGGAATGCACGCGATGTATTCCAAGTTCAAGCCCAGTTAGATAAGTTGATCAACATCACCAAAATCGAAAATGTCACCGACAAACCGGCGATCTTTCGTGAGTTGGCCTTGATCAAAGTTGTGGCGAACGGTGAGAACCGGCATGAAGTCATCCAGATGGCTGAATTGCATGGGGCGGAAGTCGTTGACGTAACCGTTGATGAATTGATCATTCAGATGGTGGCAAAATCTGCCCGAGTCGAAAGCTTGATCGAAAACTTGCAGCATTTCGGTGTGGTCGAAATGGTCAGCACCGGCGTTGTCGCGATGGAACGCTCGCAACGGCGTGTTGTGGGTGAACCGGCTCCAGCAGCGGTCAGCTTAAACGGAACGAAGTAGAAACAATTGGGCGAGATGGTTGAAATAACTGTCTCGCTCTTTTTTATTAAAAATAGTTGGTTAGTTGGATGGTTTGTTAGTTTGTTTGCACGCAACTCCCACCAACTAACTACCCAACAAACAAACTAACAAACGCAGACATATGTCTGCCAAATGCGAGGAAAATCGTGGCAAATATTTATTACGACAAAGACACAGACATGAGCCTTCTTGAAGGCAAAACCATTGCGGTTATCGGATACGGCAGCCAGGGGCACGCGCATGCGTTGAACCTGCATGACTCAGGTCAAAATGTGATCGTTGGCCTTTACCAGGGCAGCCGCTCATGGGCAAAAGCTGAAGCTGATGGGCTAAAAGTGATGACAACGGCAGAAGCGACAAAAGCGGCCGACATCATCATGTTGGCTTTGCCTGACACCAAACAAGGCAAAATCTATCAAGAAGACATCAAGCCAAACCTAACCGCAGGGATGACTTTGATGTTTGCGCATGGCTTCAACATTCTTTACGGTCAAATCGTACCGCCTGAAAATGTTGACGTTAGCTTGCTAGCTCCAAAATCACCCGGACACCGCGTGCGTGAGGTTTATGTTGACGGCGTTGGAACCCCAGGATTGGTTGCAATCCATCAAGATGCGACCGGCAATGCACTAGGCAATGCTTTGGCATATGGAAACGCTATCGGCTGTACGCGTGCAGGCGTGATCGAGACTACCTTTAAAGAAGAGACTGAGACTGACTTGTTCGGTGAACAGGCTGTTCTGTGTGGTGGCGCAAGTGCATTGGTTCAAGCTGGCTTCGAAACTTTGGTTGACGCTGGCTACCAGCCAGAAATCGCATACTTCGAATGTCTGCATGAGCTCAAACTGATTGTTGACCTGATGTACGAAGGTGGACTCAGCTACATGCGTTACAGCGTGAGCAACACGGCCGAATGGGGTGACTACACGGCCGGACCGAAAATCGTAACTGATGAAACGAAAGCGAACATGAAACAGATCTTGGCCGACATTCAGTCAGGCTCGTTCGCTGAAGAGTGGATCGAAGAGAATGAAACGGGATTGCCTAAGTTCAGAGCATCTCGCGCGGCCGGACATGGCTCAAAATTAGAAGCGGTTGGCGCGCAATTGCGTGAAATGATGCCGTTCTTGGACAACAAAGAGATTAAACAAAGTTAGTTGACAGTCGTCAGTTTTCAGTTGTCAGTTTTTGACACCCCAGTCTAACTGACAACTGTTAACTGAAAATTGAAAACTGTACCGGAGGTACCAATGAGTGATAGCAAAGAAAGATTAATTATTTTTGATACGACCCTGCGCGACGGGGAACAGTCGCCTGGTGCGACCCTTAACGTTGAAGAAAAACTAGAAATCGCGCGCCAGCTATCACGACTCGGTGTTGATGTGTGTGAAGCCGGTTTTCCCATCGCGTCACCCGGAGACTTTGAAGCCGTTCGGCGTATCGCTGAAGAGGTTGGCCCTTTAATGGAAGGGCGTACAAGCGGCGAGCCAATGACGATTGCAGGACTATCTCGGACCAGCAAAGAAGATATTCAACGGGCGTATGATGCGGTAAAAGCTGCCCCCAAACATCGGATTCATACGTTCATTGCAACGAGTGATATCCATCTAAAATATAAATTTAAAATTGACCGGGAAGAGTGTTTAGATCAAGCGATTGAAGCAGTCACCTTTGCTAAAAGCTTATGTGACGATATCGAATTTTCCCCTGAAGATGCGACTCGATCTGATCCAGATTTCTTGGTGCAAGTGTTGGGTGAAGTGATCAAAGCGGGTGCTACGACGCTGAATATTCCTGACACCGTGGGCTACCGCACTCCTGAAGAATATGCTGAGTTAATCAGATATTTGAAAGCAAACACCCCTGGGGGCGATAAAGTGGTCTGGTCAGTCCATTGTCATAATGACTTGGGTATGGCAACCGCTAATACGTTGGCGGCGATACAGGGTGGTGCGCGTCAGGTTGAAGTGACGATCAACGGGATCGGTGAACGAGCTGGCAACACGGCGCTCGAAGAAGTGGTGATGGCGATTCAAACACGTCCTAGTGAGTTTGCGGTTGAACATCATGTTGATAGCACCCAAATCACTCAGACGAGCCAGATGGTTTCAAGCTATACAGGGATGATGGTGCAGCCAAATAAATCGATTGTGGGTGCAAACGCATTTGCCCATGAGTCAGGCATCCATCAGCATGGAATGTTACAAAATTCAGAGACGTATGAGATTATGCGGCCGGAGACGGTTGGTTTGAACTCATCGAAACTGGTTTTGGGCAAGCATTCGGGCAAAGCTGCTTTTGGCAAACGGATCGAAGAGCTTGGCTACAAAATTGAAAGTAAAGAAGCGTTGCGCTCGGCCGTGAATCGTTTGAAGCGGGTGGCTGACAAGAAAAAAGTCATCACCGATGCAGACATTCGTGCGATCGTTGCGGACGAAATTTACCAGCCGCCAGAAATCTGGAAATTGAACAATATCCAAGTGACCTGTGGCGACAATACGGTGCCGACGGCAACGGTTAGCTTGTGTGATGCTGACGGGAATGAGCATCGTGACGCCTCTATTGGAACCGGTCCGGTCGATGCGGTTTACCAGGCGATTAGTCGGGTTATCGGTGTGAAAGGGAAACTCATTGAATACGGCATTAATGCTGTTACTGAAGGTCTTGATGCTCAAGCTGAAGCGACCATTCGGCTTGAGCCGATCAATGGAGATTCGAAAGTTCGCGTCAATCCACAAACCGGCCGGTCACGCGTACGTTCATACAGCGGCCACGGCGCATCAACCGACATTGTGGTTGCATCTGCTCGGGCGTATGTCAGCGCACTGAACAAGATGCTGGCGTTTAAAGACGGGGATGGCACGGGTGAAGATCACTCTGATGCTGATGAAACACACGCAGCGGTGAATATCTAAGTTGGATGATTAGTTGGTTAGTTGGTTGGTTAGCTTGTAGCGGCTCACTTCCAAACTAGCAGACTAACAAACCAACCAACTATCATGGACCTCTGGATGTACCCGGCCATTATTTTGGCTGGACTCGCGGCAGGATTTATCAACACGCTCGCCGGGAGTGGATCTCTGGTAGTCCTTGCCTTACTCGACTTCTTAGGTGTCCCGATCAATATTGCCAACGGAAGCAATCGGGTCGGCGTACTTTTCCAAAACTTTACCGGCATTTTTAGCTTTCATCAGAAAGGCTTCGTCGATTGGCGAGGCGGGTTGATGTTGGCGGTGCCAGCTTCAGTTGGCTCGTTTGTCGGGGCTGGACTCGCAAATGACCTAGACGAAGACACGCTGAAATTTGTGATCGGTTTGGTCATGGTCGTGATGTTGATCGTGATTTTAATCCGGCCGCAACGCTGGCTTGAAGGGACGTTAGAAAAATTTGAGGGGAACCCATCGATGGTTCAACTCGGCTCATTTTTCTTTATCGGCATGTATGGCGGGTTCATTCAAGCTGGTGTCGGGATATTTTTGTTGGCTGGATTGGTGCTCGGCGCAGGGTATAACCTTGTGCGGGCCAACGCGGTAAAGCTGCTGATCAATATGGTGTTTACGGCCGTGGCTCTATTTGTGTTTGTACGCAATGGGCAGGTCGATTGGACGATTGGTATTTTACTGGCGATTGGTAATTCGGCCGGAGCATGGATCGCAGCCAGAATGGCGGTTGAACGTGGCGCAGAGTTTGTGCGCTATGTGTTGATTGCGGTCGTTGTGATTTCAGCGGTACGATTTTTGGGCATTGGGGCATTCGTGTTGAATTTTTTCAACTAAGTAGAGACAAATCTTATGATTAAAGATGTGGTCTGGAAAGACCAAACGCTCGTTAAAAATTACTTATCAGGTGTGCGTGG
>JBGCDP010000168.1:0-8796 GCA_045105475.1 Anaerolineae bacterium | reverse complement strand
CGCAGCAACGCTTGGCATCAGTGAAGCAGCCCTTGAAGAAGTCTTAGGGCCACCCCCCGGCCGCTAGGCAATACCTAAAAAGATCCTGGCTGGTGGACTCGATTGGGCCCATCAGCCTGGATGCTTATCATCTTTATCGATTCAGTTTTATCACGCTTCCCCACGCCCGATAATAGAACCAACAAATCATGAAACCTATACCTCTTTTTTTATTTGCAGTGATGGTGTTAACCCTCTTGGGGTTCGGCCAAATCTCAACCGCATATGCCCACGATCTTGAAGCGGGGCAAATCAGCGTTTTATTGAAAGAAGATGAAGCGATGGTCATTGTTTCTCCTACTACTGACTTATTTAAGTTTGCAGATGAGGATCAAAATGGGTTGCTGTCTGTCACTGAAGTTGCAGCCTACCAGGCCGCGATTCAAACATTGGTCAAGCAAGAAGTAACTCTTTACAACGAGGACAGAATCGCGGCCGATATTGTCTATGCAGAAGCATTTATCCCTGGTATGGAATCAGAAGACCCAACGCGTGAAGATGCTTTTTTGCAGGTGTTTTTGAATTACCGATGGGAAACTACGCCTGAAATCGTCGATGTGCAGTTCAATCTATTTAATTCGGCCGGAGATGAAGTTGCATGGCTGATGAAAGATGAACGCACCGGTGAAGTCATAGAAGGGGTCTTCTCTCCATCTGACTCACTTACTCGACTGCGAGGTGAAGGGACACCAACAGAAAACGGCTGGGGCATTTGGCTGACCGGTGTGGAACACGTACTGAGTGGGTACGATCATATTCTTTTTATTCTAGCGTTGGTGCTAGCAACGGCCGGATTACGCAAACTATTTATCCCTTTAACCGCGTTTACATTAGCCCACACCGTGACGTTAGCTGCCATCGCCTTTGGTTTTGAGCCTCCCGTCCCAGCGTGGTTCATTGAAGCAACGATAGCCGCCTCGATCGCTATTTTGGCTGGCATTTACCTATTTGGCATAACGGCCGATGTTTGGTGGATAACCGCTTTGTTGGGTCTGGTCCACGGGCTTGGTTTTGGTCAAGCGATGACCGCTTCGTTAGGGAATTTACAGCAGTGGGGCACAACTTTAATCGCTATTACCGTCGGCGTTGAACTGACCCATCTTGCCATTGCAATGGTAGGTATAGGTGCACTGTATTTGTTCCGCGAACCGAAAAACGCTTTAGCCGTTAGACGCCTGATGAGCGTTGCAGTGTTCTGTATGGGCTTGTATTGGACCATCCAAAGAATACCCATTTAGTTCATTCTTTATTTACAAATACGGAAGGTCTTAAATGGATCATCAAAAATCTAACAACCTATAGCCGGTATAATTCTATTATTGGCCCTCAATGGGTTAGGCGAAATAGGCGATTCGGCAGGCCATCTTCGTGATGGTGGCTGCTTAATAATCAGTTTTCATAACAAGGTCTTTTTTTGCTTTAAGTTTATTTCAGGGCAAAAGGAGATCTCTATTATTTCAATATGGCTCAAAAAATATTAGTTGTTGACGATAATAAAAACGCACAAGAGCTCTTATCTGAATCGCTGACAGGTCTAGAGTTTGTTGTTTTTACAGCCAGCAACGGCCGTGATGCATTAAGCCAGATGGAAGCGGTTTTACCCGATTTGATTCTACTTGATGTGATGATGCCAACCATGGACGGCTACCAATTTATCAGCCGTGTGCGCAAAACAAGCAACGTCCCAATCATTATGCTTACGGCTAAGCGGCAAGAGCATGATGTGGTGCGTGGGTTTGAATTAGGGGCGGATGATTATGTCACCAAACCCTTTCGCATTCGCGAACTGCTGATGCGCGTGCGGGCTGTACTCCGGCGTGCCAAAGTCGATACTGATGAGCCGGAGGCTAAGGTTCAGGTCATTGGGGCATTAACCATTGATAAAGCGAACCGAAGAGCGGAAATTGAAGGGCGTACGGTCAACCTAACGGCGGCCGAATTTTGTGTGCTTGAGCGGCTGGCACAATCTGTCGATCTTCCGGTCACTCATGCATCCTTATCGACTCACCTGATTTATCATAATTTTTCTGGCAGTGAAAACACACTCAAAATACATGTTCGCAATATCCGCCTAAAAATTGAGCCTGATCCTACAAGGCCTAAATTTATCGAGATGGTTTTTGGAACAGGCTATCGACTATTAACAAATGGGTAACTCTCTACGCAGCAAACTAATCCTCTCTTACCTATCGATTGCGTTGCTAACAGCAGCCCTGATCTTTTTCTTCATCCGCTTTACCTCTACTCAAAGGCTTAAAGCGCTCGTGCTGGAGCAGCAAGTCAATGAGCTTCAACTAGAAATGATACTTTGGTATGAAACAAAAGGGAGCTGGGATGGGTTTGAAACTTATTATATCGCTTTAAATCCACCCCCGGCGGGCCAGCCAGGGCCAACAGCAGGTGCTCCTATTCAAGGCAAACATGGAGTCATTGATGCTGAAAAGCGGGTTTTAATTCCCTATCGCTCCCACCAAATTGGAGAGATTATTCCAGACAGGTTGATCGATGGGGCAACGGCCGTTGTTGTTGCGGGCAAAACGGTCGGTTGGGTTGTACCGGATGACTTTGTTGGGGTTGTTCTTAATCAAGAGCAACAACAATTTTTAGAGTTTACCAATCGAGCGTTATTGATTGCCGGGGCAATCGCCGTCGCCGTGGCTCTTTTGACGGCTCTCATCTTATCTCGGCTCATCATCCGGCCGATTTCAGCCCTGACTGAGGCATCTGAGCGAATGGCTGAAGGTGACTTAAAACAAGAGGTAACAACCCACAGTCGGGATGAGATAGGGCGTCTAACCGCCAGCTTTAACAGCATGAGCCAACAGGTCGCCCTGAGCAATGAGCGGCGCAGGCACTTGACGGCCGCCGTCGCCCACGACCTGGGAACACCGCTGCACATTATTTCTGGCTATGTTGAAATGATCCAAGAGGAGACATTAGACCCAACGCCAAAGCGGATGGGAATCATCGCGACGGAACTTGCGCAATTGGGCCACTTGATTCAAGACTTAGACACCTTGGCATTAACCGACACAAACCGACTTGAAACACATCTAGAGCCGGTTGCACTTGAAAATTATCTACCCCGATTTGTCGATTCATTTCATCCTACAGCTTCTGCTAAGTCAATCGCTCTCACACTGGATATTCAGGCTGAATCGGTCCCGCTTGTACAAGTGGATCAAGAACGGATGGCGCAGGTGCTTGGAAATTTGCTGAGCAATGCATTGCGCTACACGCCTGAAGGTGGCGAGATTTGGGTGGTTCTCAAAACGGCCGACGATCGGGTCCAAATCGAAGTCAGCGATAATGGCATCGGAATCCCGGCCGAAGAGCTGCCGTTTGTTTTTGACCGCTTCTATCAAGTTGATAAATCACGCGCAGAGAGAGGAAAAATGGGATTAGGACTAACAATCTCAAAAGGATTGGTTGAAGCAATGGGGGGAGAAATATCGGTTGACTCACAGGGAGAGCATTGTGGCTCAACGTTTAAAGTCATACTCCCTTGCATCACAGGACCATAATTGATGAGTAGCTGTTTTTTCCCAGGTTATTCCCATTATCGCCCCATCAACATGACACCTTTCAGCTACAATATATTTGAGCTAATAGGAATCAACTGGCATCGTTTTTTGTTTAATCAATTAATATATTTGCAGAGCAAAAAGTCCAAATGATTCATGTAATAGCTCCAAGCGGCATGAAGGGACTTCGCGAGGGAAATCATCATTACTAATATTTTGATGTCCAACACATTATGATTCAATGGCTAAAACACTTATGGTTCAACGGACCTGCTCATCTTGAAACAGATGATTTTCGCGGCGTTTTATACATTTATAGAATTTATCTAATTGGATATGCTTTAGCGATAGCCAATCTGGGTTTCGGCCATTTAGGGATGCCACCTTCAGTGCTCCCAGCTTTCTACATTGTTGGCACCCTTCTACTGCTCGTCTTAGCGTTTGGCGGTTACCTGCTTTATAGGCAAGCTTGGAAAGCTGCAACCATTCTGCTGTTTAGCTTTATATGGCTCCTGATTAATGGGATTGCGCTTTTTTTCCGAGGCGTACAAGACCCAATCATCGCCCTGCATATCCCCATTTTAATCGGCGTAGGCTACTACTTTAACTTCAAGCAAAGCTTTGCAGTGCTCATTCTAGACTTATTGGTATTAAGTGGAATCACCTTTGCCCACGAAGCAAATCTAGTAGAAGGGGTTCCGGCCTCGATGTTTTCCCAAAGTAGCGATCTATTCTTTTGGTGCATCACGTTTCTTACCGCCGGTGGAATTATTTTCCTCTCAACCCAACGAGCTGAGGACACGAAAGCTGACATTGAGGCAAAGAACCAAGTTTTAGCTGAGCAAAGAGCCGCTTTAGAAGTGAATAAATCAGATTTAGAGCGGGAGGTTTCTGAACGTACCAAACAGTTAGAATGGGCAAAGAATCGTGCAGAAAAAGCGAGTAATGCTAAATCAACCTTTTTGGCCAAGATGAGCCATGAGCTTCGCACTCCGCTCAACATCATTATTGGCTACAGCGAAATGATCCAAGAAAGTTTGGAAGATGAAGCGTATGAAGGGGAGATTATTGATGACAATGCCCGTATCCATTCAGCTGGAAAGCATTTACTTAAAATCATCGATAATATTTTGGAGCTAAGCAAAATTGAAGAGGGAGGGTGGCAGGTCCATATCGAACCAATCAATGTTGTGAAGCTCATGTCAGAAGTAGCTTTTTTAGCTGAACCATTGATGATTAAACAGAATAACGACTTTGAAATAGCATGGGGGCACGAGCATGGCAAACCAATATCCAGTTTGTTTATTTTGGCAGATAAGCAAATGCTCAAGCAAGTTTTCATCAATTTGCTGAGCAATGCGGCCAAGTTTACACACAATGGCCGGATCGTTATCCAAATCGATGGCTCAACCAATATAGGTGATGCAGATAGCAATAAGACGGCTACTTTTATCGTATCCGATACGGGGAAAGGGATTGATTCAGCTTTTATGGATCAGTTGTTTAAACCATTTCAGCAAGAGGAAGAGAGCTTTGCACGCTCCCACGAAGGAACGGGGCTGGGGTTAGCCATATCAAAGGAGATGATTGAGCAGATGGGCGGGAGCATATCGGCCGAAAATAACGCTACAGGTGGGGCATCCTTTACCGTAACCCTGCCGATATCAGCGGCGCCCAGAAACAAACTTGCGGCATAACGTTTCAAGAATTTAAGGCTGGAGCCATGCTATTTTGCAGCACTACTACTTGCTTGCCTGATCAAATTAATCGCCCCATAATTTAACTTTGACTAAATATGTTTTTAACTTTTTAACACATCAAAGGAATTCAGCTTATTACCCCAGCAGACGGTAGACAATAGACCTCCCAAAATTGCTGGGAACAGGCTGATTATCGATGAAAAATTTTCGGATTCTTGAAATCAATGGCGGCACTGTTACAGAAAGTGATTCGATACGGCTTGAAATTCCAGCGGATTTATCAGCTTATACCAATGCCCAAATCGATGATTACGGCGGCCGCAAGCGACGTGACTATCTTTGGCAGCAAACCTCTGGGGCGGAGCTTACCCTTCAGGCACGCTTCTCGCATCCGGCCGACCAGTTAAGCGGCACCGCTGGCTTTGGCTTTTGGAACGCACCATTTGGGGACCCAACCACGCCGTGGCCCACTTTGCCCCAAGCCACATGGTTTTTTGCGGCCGCGCCACCAAGCGATCTGCCACTAAACCCCAAAGGGGCTGGGCAGGGTTTTTTCGCATCAACTCTAGATGCAACAACGATGCGAGCCATCGCATTGGCTCCGCTGGCCCCTCCTGTCGTTTTGTTAAACCATATCCCAGCCTTCCGTCGAACAGTCTGGCCCAAAGTTCAGCAACGATTGGGAATGAGCTATACGCAAATTGACCAGATAGATATAACCGATTGGCATACTTACCGGTTGGTTTGGAACGCATTTGGGTCACAATTCTATATCGATGACAAGCTGCTTAGCTCTGTTCCCCACTCTCCCCGTGGACCGCTTGGCTTCGTCTGCTGGATCGACAATCAATTTATGCGCTTAACGCCAACAGGGCGCATGTCGGCCGGAGCAATCATGACCCCCTACACTCAATGGCTAGAGATCAACGACCTGAGCTTAAAGCCGAATCTCACTGCACCAAAAAAACAACAATCGTAAGTGTTTTTTTGCCTTGTGCGATTCTATTGACTTGCCGTCAAAACCCGTGCTATACTTCCCGCCCGATCTGAAAAACAGAGTGAGTGGCTTATTTGATGAGTTACAAGCAAAGTTTTTTGGGGTTGGAGGATTGGCCGAGTGGACGAAGGCAATGGTCTTGAAAATCATACTAGTGCAAGCTAGCGGGGGTTCGAATCCCTCATCCTCCGCAAGAGTTTATCAAGCGGTTTAACAGTCGAAAGCTAAACTCAGGATTGGTAAGTGTTGGTTAGCAGACCTTCACAGGTTCAACATTTACTTAAGTGTTTGAATGAAGGGAAGGTGCCAGAGTGGACGATTGGGACCGCCTGCTAAGCGGTTAACGAGTGAACCTCGTTCATGGGTTCGAATCCCATCCTTCCCGCTCTTTTCTCAAACATGCACCCGTAGCTCAGTTGGATAGAGCGTGCGGCTACGAACCGCAAGGCCGGGAGTTCGAGTCTCTCCGGGTGCACCAGACAAGGACAGTTGATGAGATACTCAACCGTCGCCCAATAACCTTAGTATTTTATTGTTAAGGTTCAAAGAATAGCCAGACCGATTTGTTTCAACACAACGTGGTCTGGCTTTTTTATTTTTTATCAAAAAGCAGCCTACACTCACAAAAACCACTTCAACGAGCCTTCGGCACCACATCATCAATAACAACCACACCCTTAGGTGAAAGATAGAGTAGAATCGAGCCAATGTGGAGTTCAAGAACAAGATGAAAAAAGAATTAAACCTCTCTGTTGATCCAGAGGTCGGCACAAATATAGCGGCGCTCCGGGCGCAAGTTGCCAACAAGTTAGGGATCGCAGAAAAAAAGCTGACGCATCTAGAGATATTGCGCCGCTCAATTGATGCTCGCCGTCGACCGATTCGGATGCAGTTAAGGGTTATGGCCTATGTTGGGACAGCGTATGAAGAAACCCCAATCACCCTTTCCGACTACCAAGATGTACACGAAGCAGAGCCGATACTCATCGTTGGATTAGGTCCGGCCGGGCTGTTCGCCGCTCTACGCTGCTTGGAGCGAGGCTACATGCCCATCGTTTTAGAGCGGGGCAAAGACGTGCGCGAACGCATCCAAGACCTGAGGGGGATCAACACGAAGCACACGGTAAATTCAGACTCAAACTATTGTTTTGGGGAAGGTGGGGCCGGAACCTACTCAGACGGTAAGCTGTACACCCGTTCGAAAAAGCGAGGGGATGTGTCGGCCGTTCTGCAAACCCTCGTCGGCTTCGGCGCCACGCCTGAAATAATGGTCGATGCCCATCCCCATATCGGAACCAATAAATTGCCGCCGATTATCAAAGCGATGCGTGAAAGAATTTTGGCCCACGGTGGGCAGATTCTGTTTAACACCAAAGTCACTGAATTGCTGATAAAAGATGGGGAGATTCAGGGTGTCAAGACGGCCGGTGGCGAACAACTCCACGCCAAGAAAGTAATCCTTGCCACAGGCCACTCTGCTCGTGATATTTTTGAAATGTTGCACCGGCAAGATGTCGCTATCGAACTCAAACCGATCGCTGTTGGAGTGCGGGTTGAACATTCACAAGGATTAATTGATCAGATCCAGTACAAGCTGCCAGATCGTGGTCCCCATCTACCCCCGTCGTCTTACAGCATTGTGAAACAGATCAACGGCCGAGGGGTCTATTCATTCTGCATGTGTCCGGGCGGGGTGATTGCACCCTGTGCCACATCTCCCGGCGAGGTGGTGACTAACGGCTGGTCGTCGTCTGAACGTTCGAGGTCAACGGCCAATTCCGGTATGGTAGTCGAACTACGGCCGGAGGACTTCGCCCTGTTTGCAGATCGTGGCCCGCTGGCGGCGATGACGTTTCAACAAAAGATAGAGCAAGCGGCTTGGAAACTAGGTGGTGAAAGCCAGGCTGTACCGGCCCAACGGCTGGGTGACTTTGTGCAGGGGGTGTTGTCGGCCGACTTGCCAAAAACCTCTTATGCTCCGGGAATCACGAGTGCAGACGTGGGTAAGGTCTTTCCAGAATTCCTCTATAAAACGCTACAAAAAGGGTTTGTTGAAATCGGGAAAACGATGCGGGGCTACATGACCAATGATGCGGTTGTGCATGCTCCAGAAACACGGACATCATCCCCCGTTCGCATTCCGCGTGATCGTGAGACGTTAGAGCACATCGACATCAAAGGGTTGTACCCGTGTGGTGAAGGGGCCGGTTATGCTGGGGGCATTGTCTCGGCCGCCATAGATGGAACCCGATGTGCGGACAAAGCGACGGGAGCTTAATAAAGAATTTCAGCCGCGGTTAAACTTAAAAAGGCTTGCTTCTAATTAGATAGAAGCAAGCCTTTATTGTTAAGGGTCAACCTTGAATCCCAGCTAAAAGGGCTTGTTTTTCCTCCACTGTCATACCATGTTTTATCGGGGCGACCTGATTGCCGGTAATGTAAACGGCGTTGGCATCGGCAAATTTTGAATCAAACGCGGCGTCGTAGATACGCTGTGACCCAACAGATGGATCACGAAAAAACAGGCTTATAAATT
>JBGCDP010000167.1:0-6743 GCA_045105475.1 Anaerolineae bacterium | reverse complement strand
GCCGTCACTGATTTCAATTTGCCGTGGAATGCGAGCGGCCAAACGGCGGCTGTGGGTGACCATCAGCATCGTTTTGCCTTCGGCCGTTAGTTGTTCAAAAAGGGAGAAAATAGACTCTTCTGTTTTGGTGTCTAAGTTCCCTGTCGGTTCGTCTGCCACAATGATGGGTGGGTCGTTGGCCAAAGCGCGGGCGATCGCCGCACGCTGCTGTTGGCCACCTGATACCATTGATGGGAGTTTTAGAGCTTGGTCGGCCAAGCCTACCATGTCGAGCAGATGCATAGCCCGCTCGCGCCGTTCGGCCGGGGTGAGTGTTTTGACAAAGTCCATCGGCAAAACAACATTTTGGACCAAACTGAGGGCGGGTAGCATTTGGAAAAACTGGAAGATAATCCCGATTTTCTCACCCCGCCATCCGGCCAACTGATTTTCAGTCATCGTATGGACCGGCTGCCCGGTGACGATCACCTCCCCTTCGCTCGGCCGGTCGATACCGGTAATCATGTTGAGCAGGGTCGATTTCCCGTTCCCCGATGGACCAGTGATCGTTACAAACTCCCCTGCTTGAACTTCAAAGTTGATCCCCTTTAAAATGGTGATTTCTGTGTCACCGACAGGGAAACGTTTGATCACATTTTTAACTTCGATCAGCGCACTTTTATAAGGTTGATCTGCCGTGAGAGTGGGGTTCTGATGAGTTGGTTTCTGTTTTCGCCACATGGTTTTAGTCTTGTACTTTATTTCACAAAGTGTAATGGGTTTTATAGGCTATAGGCTAAGGTCTTACGGTTTTCAGTCAGGCAAGGGGTCGGGTTGCGTGTTGTGCGTTGGTATTGCCATATTGGGAGCGATGATGCTGGTCGACCCTGTTGCTCCTTCCATGCTAAAATTACACTGTGCTAAAAATTTCATTCCTCGGACCTTTTGCAGTATCCCAAAACGATGCGCCTGTTATCGGCTTTAAGACCGATCATTCGCGCGCGATTTTGGCGATCACCGCCTACCATCGAGGGGTGCCACAGCGACGGGATGCCTTAGCCGGCATGTTATGGCCCGATGCTCCAAACGACAAAGCGCTCAAATATTTCCGGGTGGAGCTGAATCGGCTCCGGCCGGTCATTGGGGATGCTGACGCTGATCCTGCTCATTTTTTCATCAATCGGAAAGAAATCGAGTTTAACCCTGACAGCCATGCCATCGTGGATGTGGTGCTGTTTGAATCACTGCTCGATGAAGTAAATCAGCACGGCCATCGTACTTTGGCCGGATGCCCCTCGTGCATTAGCAAGTTGGAACAGGCGGCCGAATTGTATCAGGGAGAATTCATGGCCGGATTCAATCTGAATAGCGATGTTTGGCAGCAGTGGCTAACGAAACAGCGGGAAGGGTTCAAGCTGCAGGCGTTGGAGCTGTTCGGTCTGCTTTGCGGGGTCCAGCAGGAGCGAGGGGAATGGGCCAGTGTTTTAGAGCTAGGGCAAAAGCAGATTGAGCTAGACCCGTGGCATGAAGATGGGTATCAGGCTCTGATGCGGGCGAGCTACAGCTTGGGGGATCGAGCCGGGGCGATGGGGTGGTATGAGGCGTGCGAGAAGGTGCTTTATGAAGAGTTGGGCGTTGACCCCTCGGCCGAAACGCTCGACTTACAGCAGCAAATTTTAGACGATGAACTTGATTTTGATAGCGGCGGTGCGCTTGAAATTCCTGACAACCTCCCGGTCCAAACGAGCCCGTTCTTCGGCCGGGAAGCTGAGAAAGAGCAGCTGCTCAAGCTGCTTGTTGACCCCAACTACCGACTGGTGACCCTTGTCGGGGCAGGTGGCATTGGCAAGACGAGGCTTTCAATTGAGATCGGGCAGCAGGTGAAAGAGAGCTTTCCCGATGGGGTTTGGTTTGTGCAAATGGCCGATTTGACCCAAAGCGGTGGCGGGATGGAGCGGCTCAAGATTGCGGTGGGGGAAGCGGCCGGGCTCAATGCCGGACAGGATGGCAAACAGTTTTCCGGGGATCAGGTGATCGCCATCCTGCGTGAAAAGCGGATGCTGCTGATTTTTGACAACAGTGAAACAGTGTTGGACGACCTCTCTTTTATTCCTGAATGGCTCAAGCGTGCGCCCGGTGTAGCAATTTTAGCCAGCTCGCGTGAGCCGCTGAATTTCCAAACGGAGTCGGTGATTCATTTGGCCGGTCTGCCGATAAATTCACCCTCAGGTGATTCAGCTGCGATTGGGTTATTTGGAGAACGGGGCCGGATGGCTCGGGAAGATTTCGAAGTGACGGCCGATAATCTGCCGCAGGTGGGGCAAATCTGTGAGATGGTTGGGGGCAGTCCGTTGGGAATTGCGCTGGCGGCCGCTTGGCTGCGTCGCCGTTCTCTGGTTCAAATCATTGAGTCGGTTGGAAAGTCACTCGACTTTCTTACGAGCCGCATGCGAGACATCGACCCACGCCACCGGAGTATGCGAGCGGTGTTTGAAACGTCGTGGCAGTTGCTAGCACCGGAAGAACAAGAGGTGTTTGCAGCCCTTTCAGTTTTTCCAGGCAGCTTTGGTGAAGAAGCGGCTGAGAAAATTGCGGGGGCGATGTTGTTTGATTTGGACGCACTGTGTGAGAAGTCGTTGCTGATGCAGCAACATGAGGATGAACGGTATCTGATGCATGGGCTGGTGCGCCAGTTCGCGGCCGACAAATTGAAAGAGTCAGGTTCGTTGGCAACTGTACAACGAGAATTTATTGACTATTTTTACCTGTTTGCCAGTGTGAATAAGCAGGATTACGCTCAGCTCCGGCCGGAGTGGAGCAACTTTTCGGCCGGGATTGTGCTGGCCCATGAGCTAGAGTTGTGGCAGTTGCTGCTCGATTTTGTGGGTCTACTGGATGAGCCGTGGTTCCGGCAGGCTCGCTTTACCGATATGCGGGAGGGGCTGGAGCTGGCGTTAGACGGGGCCAAAGCGTTGAGGGATGAAGCCGTTTTTGCCCAAACTCTATTGCGCTTGGGCGAAATTGAGATGGAGCAGAATGATTATGGTTCGGCCGAGCCACGCCTTGAAGCTGCGATGAATCTGTTTATGCGGCAAGAGGATAGTTTGGGGATTGCGCATTCGAAGTTTTTCCTCGGCCGGATCAAGAGCGAAAGCGCGCAGTTTGCCGAAGCACTAGAGTTATTGCAAGACTCAAATCGTATTTTTATAGATGAGAATAACTTGATCGGGATTGCCAAAAGCATGAATTATTTGGCGGTTTGCCAAGTTCAAAAAAATAGAGATGTAGACTTGGCAATTAAGTATTTAGAAGAATCTCAATCTTTGCAAGAGTCACTTCCTGTATCTTCAACTTACATAGAAACACTGCGATCACTTGCACGAATTAAATTTATGATTGGACAAAATGAGGAAGTAAACACCTTGTTTCAATTAGCGCAAGAGACTAGTCAAAGATTAAATGATCGTGGCGAATATGCAGCGCTTCTTTATGAAAAGGTTTATTTCTATAGAAAAACCGGGAAGTATGATCAAGCAATAGAACTTGGGGATGAATGCTTGCAAGCTTTTAAACAAATTGGAATATTGAGGTGGGAAGCTTTGATAAAGACTCAGATCGGATTACTTCATCAATCTAAAGGTCTTTTTGGCATAGCAGAAAAACATCTACTCTCTAGTTTAGAGATATTTCAAGAAATAGGAGATTTACATGAACAAGCCTATTCGCATTATTATCTGTATCGTTTGTATGGTGAGCTAGATGATACACAAAATGAAATTCATTTTTTTGATAGTGCAAAGCAACTAAGCCTTGAACTCGACAATACTATGCTACAAGAGTTGCTTTCTAGTTAATTTATGGATGTGCGCCCCATCCACCAGGGCCGCTATCCCCCCAAGCTCGAAGTGCTCGTAACAGTTCTTTTTCAGTCTCAAACTGATTGGCGCCAGCATATAACTTCTTTCGTTCTTCATCAGAAATTTCGTCGCGAGCCGCCTGCACTTCTGGGAGCTGCCCTAACTCGATGTTGAGTAATTTCTGCAAATCAGCTTCATACGCTTCAAGCGATTGATCGGCCGTTAAATCCCCGCTCCACATTTCGAGTTTCGACATATCTGCCTTGAACAAAAGCAGATGGATAAACGCATCAATGATGCCATTGACTTCTTTTTGCAGCTTCGCTACGGTCGTTTTAACCTGCTGACCCGCTTTGCTTAATAGATACTCGTCTTCAGGTTTTTCTTCTGCGTGATATTTGGCATGCCGATTGTTGTGGTGATGGGCGGGCAAATTGTCGTCATGGTTGCCATGTAGCGTAAATTTAAACTTATGCTTTTGGGGTGATGCATCGGCCGGAACCGCCCCAACGATTTTTAGATGGTGCCACCAATTTTCATCGAGCTTGTCAGGAGCATGGTCAAAATCTACTGGAAAGCCGTAATGGTCGCCCAAACGACGCAGGATTTGGGACATGATGAACGGCCGGACGGCCGCAATCGGATGGTGCCCATCATCACGCAGTAACTCTTGATCGTATGTGCCAGACAAAAGCGATTGCATCCCCAAAACAGCCAACGGCCCAGCGATAAAACAGCCGACACAATCGGCAAAAATTTCTTCACGCCAGCCACTATACTTGCTTGGCAAAAGATATTTCGGGCCGAAAAATTGAGCAATCGTTGCGTGCGGCATCTCACCAAAATGGTAGATGAAATGACCGATTTCATGCGGGATCGCCATAAAGTCAAACGGGAGTCGATTTTTGTATGAGGCGAGAATGTCTTCGTCAAAATCAGCTAGTTCATCATATGCTTTTTGGTCGTGCCAAACCGAGACGCTCGCGTAGGGTAACCCGATCAAAATGACCCCCTCATCGTACGGAATCTGCCGGATGTGTATATTGCCACTGAGATAGGTGATGGTGTTGACGATAGCTTCGCTCTTTAAAAATGGCTGAAGCGACGCAAGGGCACTGGTCGAAAGTGTATCGGCTAGAAACAGGGTACGGGCTTGCAAGGTAGCTTCTTTCGTTTTGCCACTGCGGAGCCGGTTTTGCAGCGCGTTAGAACTTATCTCAAGATCTCTAGATATATTTCTAGATACGGAGTGTAGTAGGGCGGAAGGCGGGCGTTGACGCCCTTCGGCCGGTTGCCAACGGGGTGGGGTTAATAGTGCAATATATTTCCCCATGTCGATGTCTACGAAGCGAGCCAAGTTGGTGAGCAAATTGCGAATGATTTGATTCTGCAGTTTTTCGACTTGTGAAAACGTGTCTTTTTCAACGGCCGACATCGACCGATTTGTACTCGTATTGTCTACCGTTTCAACTTCTTCAAACGTCCGGCCGTCTTCATCTACGCTTTCATCAACGTAATCTTCGTCATCAATAAATTCATCATCATCATCATTTGCGACGATGATCTCGGCACTCGTGCTATCAGCGGCCGAATATTCCGCAAGCTCCATGGTTGTTTTGATCGCCCGCATCAAATTAACCCAGCGGTGCCCCCATACGTTGACATCATCAAACTCATAGCTGCTCAGCTGTTTTTGCTCAGGCTCTGGTTCCGATTTTGCCTGAGGCAGTTCTGGGATGCGCAAAATCATGCCCGGCCGTAATCTGTCTGGGTCACTCCCGATCACCTTTTTATTTAACTTATAAAGCGGCGTGCTTAATCTAGCATCGCCTAACTCAGTTTTAGCAATGGTTTGTAAGCTATCCCCCGCTTGAACCGTGTAATCTTTGTATGTTATTTGGCTAGGGTCAGGATTCTTAGATTGGTCAGACATGTTTCCACCTGTTTATTTAATCTTGCATCGTGCAGTTAAGATCAAGGATATAGGCTCAGCGCTTCAATATCGTTTCCGGTGGATTGATGAGGGGTAGCATGGGCAACGATAGAGTCGATTATATCCGGTTTTATGTAGACCTAAAAGGGTTCTAGCGTTGCTAGAATTAGTGGAAGCGAGTTGGAAACTACGGTTGACTAAACTCAAAATTGAGATGTAATTTAATGGGAAGAATCGTTAACGGGATAAGTGAAATGGATCAAAATATTTTTTTACGCATGAATACAGGTGCTCATACCTCTGCGATGGGCGGCTTTTTAGTCACCAGTGATCGCAGCCAGCTTGTAAGCATGAGCATTGATAAAACAATCCGGGTGTGGGACCCGATTTCTCAGCGGGGGGTTCGTCAGTTTCGCGGCCGAATCGGCCAAGGGAACGATGGTGGTTTAAGCGATATCGCCCTAACACCGAACGACCAGTATCTGCTGTCGGCCGTTCGGTCAGACAAAGACGATGGGTTTAACCTGCGTATCTTTGACTTTAAAAGCGGCGAGCTTGTTAAAACGCTAGGGGTTTGGGCCGCTATCGGGATTCACTTTTCGGCCGATCAGCGTTTTATGCTCATCACCGACTACTACAATAAAAGAACAGAAATTTACGACTACCACAAATTTCTTGAAACATTGGAATTAGACAATTCAGCCCCCCTGCACACGATTGATTTTAGCGATCTTTTAGGGAACCCCCGCCCGCTTTGTTTCTTTCAAGTGGGTGAAAGCTATCGATTGTTGGTTGCCTTGGAAGAGTTTGGGAAAAATGAGCATAGTTTATTGTTGGTCGAATTTGATGCGGCCTTAACCGACATTAAGCGCCTTGAGCATATTGAAACTCCTAATCAGCTAGTTGAATTTGCGGCCGAAAACGGGCAACACATCGTTACATCTAGCAATACGCGTCAAGTTGTCGTGCGCGAT
>JBGCDP010000166.1:0-19968 GCA_045105475.1 Anaerolineae bacterium | reverse complement strand
TGATTTTCATTTAGCCGAAATCACGCTGGCTCCCAATTCCAATCTAGAAAACCAGACGGTGCAGCAAATCGATTTACGCGGCCAATACAACCTATCGGTCTTGGCCTTACGCCACAATGGAGTTGAACAGATCGATCAGCTGGGCAAAGCACCGATTAGTTTTGGTGATTCGCTGCTTGTCTATGGACCTGATGACCGCTTAAACAAATTGATCAATGATCCCAATCTGCTTGTCCTAGAAACACCGAAAATCGAATTGCGCAGACTGTCTAAGGCCCCGTATGCCTCGCTCATTCTGCTAGCTGTGCTCATTACGGCTGCGCTTGGCTTGCTCCATGTAGCGGCCCTGATGCTAGCTGGAGCACTGCTAATGGTAATTCTGGGTGTCTTGAAAATGGATGAAGCGTATCGCTCCATTGACTGGAAAGCGGTCTTTCTAATTGCAGGCATGCTGCCACTTGGGATTGCGATGGAAAAAACCGGTACAGCCCAGCTGATTGCAGACCAACTGATTAATGTAACCGGTGGCTTAGGGCCTGTCGCCGTCTTGTGCGCTATGTTTGTGTTGACCGCCCTCCTGACTGAGGTAATCTCAAATGCGGCCGCGGCCGTCTTGGTCATCCCGATTGCGATAGATGTCGCGTTTGGCTTGAATCTTGACCCCCGGCCGTTTGTGATGGCCACCGTCATCGCCGCTTCAACTTCGTTTTTAATGCCCATAGGGCATCAGGTAAACATTATTATTTATGGAGCAGGCGGGTATCGTTTTTCAGACTATGCACGCGTAGGCGTATGGCTCAATCTAATTTTACTAGCAGTCGTAGCCATCTTTGTCCCGATCATTTGGCCGTTCTAAAAACCTGTAAGTCTCCTACTGCAATTTAGTGAATCTACGAATTATCCTCATTCACCTTATGGGTTTTTAACCATTCTTCCCCTTTCTTATCCAAAAAGAAATCCATCCAAACATAGTACATAATCTCATCTTTTTCTACAGAAACTGAGTGTCTTGATCCCAACGGGACATGAAGTACGGAATATTGTGAGAAATCGACCTGAGCCTCATCGGCGTAAACAACACAGCTGTTTTTTGTTAAACCTAAAAATAATTGTTCTAACATGGGGTGCTCATGCGCACCGACTTTATCGGGGCCTGTTGTTTGAACTGTCCCCATTGCAACTCTAGGAATGTATTTATTAGAAAGTATTGTCCGGCTTACTGTATTCGGGCTTTTAATTTGTTCGGTATAGGATTGGCAATCAATGAATTTTGCATAGTAGGCGTTTTGAATGTTCTCTACCGGAAATTCCTTTAAATCTAGTTGGTCTTGAGCGGTTAATTCAATTGATATTTTCAGGTAGTGTAAAGTGTCATTTTTAGCTGCTCTAATCGCAATCTTTTTAACTAAGTTAGGTAAAAAAATAGTTTCTGGAACAATTTCATAACTTGTATTCGCGGCAATGACAGTTCCTGCGCCATTTATAAACAGGTAGATTGCTTTGAAACCTTCTCTAGAATAATCAATTATTTCATCTTCACTCGTAATGGCTACGTGCTCAACATGAACACCTTTAATCTCATTTTCCAGAATTGATTCAGAGTATTTCTGCCTATTTTCATGTGGTTTTATGTTTAGATGTGCGATCGGAATTTCTTGGTGATGCATGGTTCATTCTTTTAACTAAGACTCAGTTACTAGATTGTTTTTTTTATCTGAGTAGTATTTGCTAATTCTACTTAGCCTTTGTAATGAGGCCAGTTAAAAATAATGACCAGATCAAGTTTTCGACCTCACGTTTAATAGTCCTCAACTCTTGCCAGCTGCCCGCGAATATCGCCAAAGAAAGTTTGCCCTTTGGTGTGTAAGTTGAAATAGAGCTCTCCTTGCTCAGCAATAAATTGCAGGCCTCCAACTGTTTTTACTTTGTCGAGAGGCAGCGCTAACATAATTGGACACCCGGCCGTAAATGCAGCAATAGCGCCTTCTCCATGCTCAGCGGCTGCCACAATATCTTCATTGGTTATCTCGAGCGAAAACACCCCATCTTGGAAATAGTCTTCCAAATTTCCAACCAAACCAAAGTCAATAATAATCGGCCCCAATTGTCCCGGGCGGCCGCAGTGAATATGAAACATCACAATATCCTCAGGCTTTACATCCTCAATCGCAACGTGGACATATGCTTTGCTCAAATCATTTGTAAAAGCAACAACGCCATGTCCGTGCGACGGCCGACTATTCCTAGCAACTGATGGTGCCGTAGATTTAAAAACATCGGGAGCTAATTCAGGTGTATCTTCTTCCTCTCCCCCTTCCTGGTGCGGGCTTAAAAACGCTTCATACACCGCTCCAAGTTCTTTTCCTTTGGCTGGGTTCAATTCGATTGGACTCGCCTGCTCAAGCTCCAGCCGATGGCTATCAGCCTCAACCATTGAATGGCCCGCTTGAGCATGAGTCGTATCTGCTGGGTCGCCTCCGTTCGTTAATCCACAGCTACTTAAAACGAGGGCCAATACAGATAAAACGATCAGCTCAACACAATTTCTAGATTTATTTATAATCATTTGGTTTTTCTTTAACTATCTAAAATTACAAGATAAAACCCACAGTGGGTCATATTTACGACCCACAATGTATCTTATCTCCCTAAGTGTGTCAATGATGTGTATAATATTCTCTATGAATGAAAACGATTTACGTGTGCAACGCAGCCGCCGCTTGCTCCAAAATGCTTTGGTTGAGCTCGTTGCTAGCCAAGGTTATGAACATGTTACGATTCGCGACATTACTAAAAAGGCTCAAGTTGGATATAAGACTTTCTTCCGTCACTATGAAAGTAAAGAAACTTTATTGCAGGCGATTCTGAATAAAATAAAAGAAAGTTTCCAACAAAATGCATTATTGCCCTCAGAGCCAAATGCGATGGAAAGAAACACGTTGGCCTGTTTGAAAATAGCAAAGGAAAACAAGGGGCTTTTATTAGCGGTTCTCAAAAGCCCGATGGCCAATCAACTGCTACAACCGGTGATTGACATGGCTCAACAAGATAGGACAAGTTTTTTCGGCCGCCTAATTGTGCCAAATGACATTGTGGATCATCATTTCGCTACATCGATGATGAGTTTGATTCAATGGTGGCTAGAAAACGATCAGGCTTATTCAATTGACCAGATGGCTGAATACATTAATCTATTGGTGATCCGGCCGATGGGAGAGCTAAAAGAGCTAGCAGAATAAAATTATGAGTTATTGCATCTACATCGGCCGAAATTTGACCGACACCGGACAAGCCTACCTCGCTGGATACGGCGACGAGCCATCGAGCCACTGGCTTGAACTTGCCCCCCGCCAACAGCACCCATCAGGCACCACCATCGAAGTTGGTGTCACACCGCTAGCTGAAGTGCCCGGTGTGCGCTCCAACATCCCACAAGTAGCAGAGACCGCTCGTAATTTACGAGTGAGCTACAGCTACTACATGGGGGTTCCCGCCCCCATCACCAACGGAGGGCTGAACGAGCACGGCGTCGCGGTTCGCGATGTTTGGTCAACCAGCCATGAACGGCTCCAAGCGGTGACGCCGGCCGATCAGACAGGTCCCAACTACTCCGACCTCGCCCGCATCGTGCTTGAGCGAGCCACCAGTGCCCGCCACGGGGTTGAAATTATCGGCGAACTAATCGCTGAATATGGTTACTCAACCTACGGGGGCAACTCCCATTTTATCGGCGACGAAAACGAAGGGTGGGTCGTGATCGAATTTGCGGGTGGGCAAAAGCTATGGGCGGCCGAACGCGTTGGCCCAGATGAGATCAGGGTCAATCGGCCGGGCTATATCGGAGAAATTCCGGCCGACTTTATGACCAATCCTAATTTTATGGGACCGCCCCACCTTATCCAATTCGCCATCGATCAAAACTGGTACGATCCGGCGTCAGGGCCGTTCAATGTCAACCATATTTACGGAGATGGGAAATATCGCTGGGATGGGGTGCAGTGGATCGAAGATGAAATGCGTGCCCGAGCCAACCGGCCGGAGAAAATATCCCTGGCTGATGCGATGTGGGCCATCCGCACCGAAAAGCTAACCGGCGACACGGCCGGGTATGGGCAAGTGGTCCCGCTTGGCCCCGTGACCGACAACAGTCTGCGTATGCTGTGGCACGCCCCTATCGGAGCGATGGGCGCACCGTTTACCCCATTCTATTTAGGCGTTGACACCGTTCCGCCAGAGTTTGGGCTGCATCGGTATTTGACGACGGGTGAAGATTGGAAGTTTATGGACGACCGTAAAGTCGATAAAAAGTCGACGGTGGCACAGCGGGTTGAAGCGACAAAATCGGCCGTCTATATTTTCAAACGGCTGCTCTATCTGCTGGCCGAACACCATGAAACGTTTATGCCAGAAGTCACACCGATTTGGGAGGCGTTTGAACAGGCATGTGCCATCGAACAAAAAGAGGTTGTAGAAACGGCCGAAACGCTGTTGGCGGCCGGAAAGCCCTATTTAGCTCAAAAGTATCTAACCGATACTTGTTCAACTCAGGCACAACGTTCGCTTGATTTGGGTGAGGCGATGGTCAACAGCATGGAGGCACGCAGCCGTATTTTGTTTGGCATTCGGGAAGAGAAGAGTTGGCGCGGGCCGGAGCAGCTCTGGTAGATCACTGCTGATCGAGAACCACTTCATATATCCCCTGTACGACTTTCCCCATCCGATCATAATCGAGCCGGTCGGCCGTATCCTCGGCAGTGTGGTAAGCAAAGTTTCGATTAAAGGCGGTGTCAGTCACCATGACGGCCGGATAATCATATTTCCAATAATTTAGATGATCTGAAAAATCGATGCCGGGGACAAGGTTTGGCGGCGCCGCAATCGCTTCGACTGGTAAATCTGAACCAGCTAACATCCCTCGTTTTACTTGGCGCACCAGCAACCCTTGATTAAATCGGCCGATCACACCCACAAAGTTCCCCGTTGTCGGGTAAAGCCAACCCATCGCTCCAACAGGATAGCGTTGGCTATCCGGCTCATCGCTAAAATATCCGATCATCTCAAGCGAAATCATCAAATCAATTGGAATACTGGACGCCGCCAGTGAGGTCGCATGACGTGCACTCCCCATATCTTGCGAGCGAAAAAAGGGTGGCTCCTCCAATGTATAGGCGACAAACTGCACCGTTTTACTCAGCTCTGCACCGTCCAATAAACGGCTAAGTTCAAGCAGTCCAGCCACACCGCTGGCGTTATCGTCAGCCGCCGGATGCACATCAAACGCATCATAATGCGCTCCCAGGACGATTAGACCATCACTTTCGACCAGCCTTGGTCCTAACTCCAAAATCACATTTTTGTACGTCACCCCGTCTACCATGTACGGCTGTTCAGACACCCGGCCGGATGTTTTCTCAAACTCAACCTGGATGTAGTCGGCCGCAGCATTTAAATTTTCGGGGTGGGTGTAATCTCGAGGAACAAAAGTCTCTGACAGCATACGCGTGTGCGTTTCTAATTTTGTGACGTCAGCTTGTGATGGAAAATCAGAGGAGTTCGCAAATAGCACCGGCTGCTTGACCCACACGAAAAGCATGACAATGCATAAAATGTCGAGTATCAAAAATTGAATAATTCTCTTTTTCATATTTGGAGTGTAACAACAAAAAAGCGGCCGATCATTTGCAGATGACCGGCCGCTTTTTGCTAAATATGCATTTACTGCACGTTATCTTCTATCTTGTGCCGTTCGCACAGAAATAACAACCAAAGCCCCAATCAAGGCACCTGCACCCAAAAGAGACAGTGCATCTACATTTCTCACAGTGTCAGGCAACCGTATATACACCCAAGCTAAGATCATTAACGCGATTACAAACATCGGTACAGCACTTTTCATTTGATAACTCCTTTTGATAATCTCTTTGAAAAATTTTACGTCCTTCTAAAATCGTTTGATTTTAATCATAAGACAGTACGGAATGCTTTGTCAGAATGGTTCATATTCATCTAGTTGGTTTCAGCTTATTAAACCTGCATCCTGAAACTTTTCCGCTACAATCAGCAGCATTCACCACCGATATAAAAGCAAGGGTACGTTCGTCTACATGAGGCAAAATAGGATGATCAAACTTCTCGAAGACAAAAAATTTCTAAAAACGCTAGCCGAAATCGCTGTCAAAACCGGCCGCAAACCGGCCGACGTTCTGGACGACGCCCACACCTACCTCAAAGAGCTTTATAGCGAGCACGACCCCACGGCCGAAATGTTTGGCATTCAGGCTGTCGAGATGATCCTTGCGCGCGGCTACGACAAAACAATCGATATTAATCCCAACGAAATTAAAAAGTTGGCCCGACTCATGCGCAAGCACCCTATCGCCTTTGTCATGACCCACAAAACTTACATCGATATGTTTGTGCTTGGCGTTGTTTTGGCCAGACATGGCCTACCACTCCCCTACACGTTTGCAGGCATCAACATGGCCTTTGCCGGATTGGGACAGATCGGCCGGAAATTGGGCAGCATCTTCATCCGTCGTAGCTTCGGCGACAATCCCGTTTACAAAGTCACCCTGCGCCACTTCATCGCCAGCGTCGTCAAAACCAAAGGGCATTTCATGTGGGCGATTGAAGGGACCCGCTCACGTACCGGCAAACTTGTTTGGCCCAAAATGGGCATCCTCAAATATATTGCAGAAGCGGCCCAGTACACCAAAATGGATGTCAAATATATCCCCGTTTCGATTGTGTACGACCTCATCCCAGATGTAAAAGATATGACGGCCGAAGGGCGTGGCAAAGAGAAAAGTGCCGAAAGCCTCTCTTGGTTTATCAACTACATTCGGGAAATGAACGACGATTTGGGCAAGATTTCGCTCCGGCTTGGTGATCCTGTCGAACTCAACGCACTCGTCTCTGCTCCTGATGAAGGCAGCTTCCTCGACATGTACCCAGACACGAAGTCTGACCTCGCTAAGTTTGCCTTTGAACTCGCCTACCGTATCAACGAAATCACCCCAGTTACCACCACGTCCCTCGTTTGTGCCGTGCTGCTCAGCAAGTTTTCACTCACCAAACGGGCGCTTGAGAGCGATGTCGCCAACCTCATGTTGCTCATCGAAAGTCACAGTGATGACGCGCTGGTCGACCGTGGTAAACCGATTGGAGAAACGGTTCGCATCGCCCTTGATCTGCTGATTAAATCAGACATTGTCAATATGCATGGCAGCGGAGTACAGGCGCGTTATGCGATCAATTCAAACCAATATCTTCCGGCCGTCTATTACGCCAACATGGCGATCCAATATCTGGTCAACCGTAGCTTCATCGAGCTAGCCATCGTCTCAATTGCTGATAAAAAGCCAAAACAGCGTCAGCTCGCCTTTTGGCAAGAAATCATGGAGCTGCGAGATTTATTCAAGTTTGAATTTTTCTACTCACGTAAAGAGATATTCTCAGACGAGATCGAGCATGATCTTGAGCACCTACACCCTAATTGGCAAAAGAGCATGCTCAGCACAGATATTAAAAAGCACAAAATGCTGCGTGACCAGCAAATTTTGGTCACCCAAGCGGTCCTTTATCCATACATGGAAGCGTACCGGATTGTGGCCCAAGCCTTGCTAAATCTCGATACCAACAAGCCGTTTAGCGAAAACAGTTTCCTACAAATGTGCCTGACAATGGGTGAAGAGATGCATTTTCAAGGAAGAATTCAACGCGTCGAAGCGGTTTCTAAACCGTTCATGCTCAACGGTATCCGACTGGCCCAAAACAAGGGGTTAATCCCCACAAAAGATGATCCAAAAACGGCCGAAATTCAGGCGTTCATGGCCCAGCTTGATAATGTTGCCAATCGCATGAGCGTGCTCCAGTCGATCACGATGGAAAAACCCAAAGCACTTTCCCCATTGGTCCCACTTGAGCGCAACATCGTCCCCGGCTCTAAAACTGATAATCTCACCCAAGACGTTACCAACAGTGAAGGTGGCTCGCACATTGGCGCCTTTTTCGACCTTGATCGTACTCTGATCGAAGGTTTCTCTGCTAAAGAGTTTTTCCAAAACCGGATTTTTAGCGGCAAGATGAGTTCGCGTGAAGTCATCGCTCAATTTAATGGCGTGATGGTCTATGCGATGGGGAACGGCAACTTTGCAGGGCTAGCGGCCGTCAGCGCCAAAGGGGTGCAAGGGACCAAAGAACAAGTCTTTATCGAAGTGGGTGAAGAGGTCTATACCAAACATTTAGCTAAATCGATCTACCCAGAGTCCCGCGCACTCGTTTCAGCCCATCTAGCGAAAGGACATACGGTTGCCATTATTTCGGCCGCTACGCCATACCAGGTTGATCCGATTGCACGTGACCTTGGCATCGACCATATCATGTGTACCCGCATGGAAGTGACTAACGGCAAATTTACCGGCAAAATCGTTGAGCCCGCCTGCTGGGGCGAGGGGAAAGCATTCGCCGCCCGTGAGCTGGCTAAAGATCATAATATCGATCTCTCTAAAAGCTATTTCTACACTGACAGTGCTGAAGACATGGCCTTACTTGAAATCGTTGGTAAACCACGGCCGCTCAACCCTGATCCTGAACTGGCGGCCGTTGCTTTCCAGCGCGACTGGCCCGTCATGCGCTTTGACGGCAACAAACGGCCTGGTGTCGGCAACATGATTCGTACTGGATTGCTCGCAGGCAGCATGATCCCATCTGCATTAAGAGGCATGGCGACAGGTGCTATCAATCTTTCTTGGCAAGATGGGGTTAACACAATGATGGAGTCGGCTGGTGATTTAGGCTTGCGCGTCGGCGGCATTAAGCTCGTCGTCAAAGGGGAAGAAAACCTGTGGAACGCACGTCCGGCCGTATTCATCTTTAACCATCAGTCGAGCACCGATCTGTTTATCATGGCGAAGCTGGTCCGCAAAGACGCTGTCGGTATCGCCAAAAAAGAGCTGCAATACTCACCGCTAGGGCCACTGCTTATGGCGGCCGGTATCGTGTTCGTAGATCGGGGCAATCGCAAGAAAGCGATAGAGTCGCTTAAAGAAACAACCAAAACGCTCCAGCAGGGAACGTCGATTATTATCGCCCCCGAAGGGACACGCAGCTACGACTATAAGCTGGGTGAGTTCAAAAAAGGAGCATTCCACATTGCGATGCAGGCAGGCGTACCGATCATTCCGGTGGTGATTAAAAACGCCCATGATGCGATGCCGCGCGGCTCGAACGTGGTCCGGTCAACGGCCGTTGAAGTGGTCGTTCTGCCCGCCATCCCAACAGAAGATTGGCAGGCGGCCGATCTGGATACACATATCGCAGAGGTGCGGGAGTTGTATTTGCAAGAATTGGGCCAAGCTGAACCAGTTGTATAAAACTTGCCTCTTTTAGAGCATAAGACAGCTAACGACTAAACGCCTACAAAATTTAATCGACAAGTTTTCTCAAGACTCTTCCAGCTTGTTTATAGTTGCCCCATTTGTTAAGGATGCCATCTGCCCAAAGAATTGCCCTAATTCCTTTGGATCTATACGCTTATCATCTTGAATCCACCGTTTTAACACCATATATAAACAACTGGCAATGCAATCATCTACATAGGGAGTAAATTGACCATAGTCTATTTTTGCTTCGCTTCTGAGTTTAGTAATCGAACCTGAAATACATTGCTGAAATTGATTTAAAACAATCAAATCGATCCCAGCCTCAAGGAAAATTTTGAATGTTTTTGAATGGCCATCCCAATATTCAAATAATTTTCCAGTAATATTTGCTAAATCATAATTTCCCTGTCCCAATTCTGCGTTAAGTATGACTTTAAACTCATCGAACACATCATTGAAAAGCGAAATAAGCAGATCGTCTTTTGTCTGGAAATGCATATAAAATGTCGGTCGTGCAACATTTGCCACCTCAACAATCTCGCTAACTTTAATCTTTGAATATTGCTTTTCCTGCATCAGCTGTTTTAAGGCGCTCTGCAAGCTGCTTCTTGTACGTAAAACACGTCGGTCAGTTTTTCGTTTATCAGACATTTTTTAAAATCCGTTCATTAACTTACAAATCAAACTTTCTGCATATTGTGTTAAATAATCAAACAGCATAATCTTACAGTGTTCATTATTTATCACTGTAGGTTAACTTTCACTGGTAGATAATAACATCTATTCTATTTTTACAACGGAACAAAAAGAGATTTATGAACACAATGGCTCTATTTCTAGGATCTGCAAGCTTTTTAATTGTTATGGGAACATGGGCATGGTATCTATCAACCATTCCACGGGGCATAGTTCCTGTTCAGCCGATCGGATCAATCATCTTGCAGGGCATTGGTATAGCCCTTGCTATTCTAACATTCTTCTATCTACGTCCAGGGCAGGTATTCGTGACAACAATCGTCTTTGTTTTGGCGATTTTCTCCCTGTCGATGGCTTTCTTTTTTTATTGGTTACTAACCCAACGCAAAACACCACTTGGAGACTTAAAAGTCAGTGTTGGAGATAAATTCTTGCCTTTTGACGCAAAAGTCAGTGACGGCCGTGACTTTCACTCAAACGAGCTAGATGGCAAGAGAATCTTATTTAAATTTTTTCGCGGGAAGTGGTGACCATACTGCAGCGCTGAGTTACAGTGCTTCGACGAAATGCAATCAGACATGGAACAATACGAAATTTCTGTTTTTGCGCTCAGCAAAGATTCAGTTGATGAAGCGGCCCTTCACAAAAAACGAGACAACCTATCACTCACATTGCTTTCTGACGAAAGATTAGACGTTATCAAGCAGTTTGGAGTTGAACATCATAAAGCATTCGAATTTGATACAGGTTCTTTTACGATTTTTGGCATCCCTTTAAGATTTAAACCTTCGTTTAAGGCGATGGCAATCCCAACTACAATCCTAATTGATGAAGAGGGAATCATTCAATGGATTGACCAAGCTGATGATTATAGAATCCGCAGCAATAATGATCGGGTCATGTCAGCTATTAAAAATGTGTTTGGCTAATATGTTCGTAGGGAGCCTATACAACTCACCAGACCCGTTTATGTGCAAGAATTAATCGGCCAAACATTCACCATCATCATCGACCGTTTGGCTCCACACACCCCAACTACCCCGACATCATTAACTACCGCTACATTCCTAATATGCTCGCGGCCGATGGTGAAGAGCAAGACATTTACCTGCTGGGAGTCGATACACCTGTCGAAACGTTTACTGGCACAATCATTGCTATCCTAAAACGGGCTGACGATGTTGAAGACAAATTAGTGATGGCTCCGGCCGGAGTTGATTTTCAAGACGGGGAAATCATCGCGCAAACCTACTTTCAAGAGCGATATTTCCAGACAACCCTGCACCGAAAAACATCCAAACTCGACTAGATCGTTTGTTCTTTTTCCAGTTTGATATACACTCTCAACCTGTCTGATTGATGTACACATTTAGGAGGATCAGCATGGCTTCACTTAAAGGCAAAGTGGCTCTTGTTGCAGGTGCCACCAGAGGGGCGGGGCGGGGAATTGCGGTTGAATTAGGAGCTGCAGGTGCCACTGTGTACGTCACAGGCCGAACTACGCGGGAAAAACGATCTGAATACAATCGGCCAGAAACAATTGAAGAAACGGCCGAACTTGTAACTGCAGCCGGAGGCGTCGGGATCGCTGTACCGACCGATCATCTCATCAAAAGCCAAGTCGAAGCATTGGTCAAAAAAATCGATGTGGAACACGGCCGACTCGACATTTTGGTTAATGACATTTGGGGAGCAGAGCAAATAGTCGAATGGAACAAACCAATCTGGGAACATTCACTTGAAAAAGGGCTAAAACTGCTAGATCTAGCAATTAAAACCCATCTAATTACGAGCCATAATGCTCTGCCTCTGCTCATTAAAAATCAAGGCGGGCTTGTTGTTGAAGTCACTGATGGGACAGCTGAGTACAACCAAAATCACTATCGCTGTACCCTATTTTATGATTTAGCAAAAAGCGCAATTATTCGTTTAGCCTTTTCTCAAGCACACGAGCTAAAGCCTTATGCTTGCACGGCCGTTGCGCTTACCCCAGGCTGGCTACGCTCTGAAATGATGTTAGACGGCTTTGATGTGACTGAAGAAAATTGGCAAGATGCGGTTAAAGACGAGCCACATTTTGCTATTTCAGAAACGCCCCGCTATGTCGGCCGAGCTGTCGCCACCCTAGCCGCAGATTCTGATGTCAATCGTTTTTCAGGTCAATCACTTTCAAGCACTCAGCTTGCAAAAATTTACAACTTCACAGACGTTGATGGCTCCCAACCTGACTCTTGGCGCTATTTGATAGAAGTCCAAGATGCAGGCAAACCGGCCGACGTAACAGGCTATAGATAAAAATCATGTCACAAAAAGCAAAACCCTCATTTTCACTCAAAGATCAACTATTTAACCCTGAAAAAGTCGCCTACCTAGCCAACCAGTTTTCGGCCGTCTATCCTGCCTTCAGATCAGCTCAATTTCAACAGGATGTCGTCAGCCATTTCCCCAATCTTGAACTCAAAGCACGGATCACCCACATTACAGAGTGCTTGCACGCCCATTTACCCGATGACTATTTAACCGCGCTCGACATCATTCTAAAAGCGCTGCCGCCTGAACTAGACCCAACCAAAACCGATGATGATTTTGGTGACTTTATTATCGCGCCGCTCAATCATTTTGTAGCAATGTATGGCTGCACGGCCGAATATCTTGACGCATCTTTAAACGCGATGAAATTGATTACGAAACGTGCTTCGGCCGAAGATGCGATTCGATTTTTCATCAATGCGTTCCCAGAGCAGACACTAGAATTCCTGACCCAATGCGCCACCGATGAGAATTATCACGTGCGCCGCTGGGCCAGCGAAGGGACTCGGCCGAAGCTCCCGTGGTCACAGAAGCTCGTCATCGATCATACGCAAGCGCTACCGATTTTAGACTTAGTGTTCGCTGACAAAACCCGGTACGTCACCCGCTCAGTCGCCAACCACCTAAACGACATCGCTAAAATCGAACCTGATTTGGTCATTTCAACCCTCACACGCTGGAAAGAGAGCGGCCGACAAGACCCGAAAGAGATGAAGTGGATGATCCAACATGCAACCCGCACACTCATCAAACATGGCAATCAAGACGCTTTGCACCTGTTGGGCTTTGGTGAGGAGCCAGACATCACCATTTCCGATTTTGTCACCAGCACCCCTGACGTTAAAATCGGCGACGCGTTTGAATTTTCGCTCACACTAACACCGAATAAAGATCAAAACCTGATGATCGACTACACCATGCTGTTCGCCACAGACGGCAAACGAGCTGGGCAAAAGGTTTTCAAACTCAAACAGGTCGAAGCAAAAGCGGGCAAACCGATTAAAATCAAAAAGAAGCATCCAATGCGGCTAATGACAACCCGCACCCTTTATTTAGGCGAACACACGATCACGCTTCAGGTTAACGGAAAATCATTTAACCAGCTCTCGTTTCAACTTATTAACCCTTAACCCGATTCATCGGGTTTCTTATTTTAACTGCAGAGTTAACTCTGCAGGGCCGAACTCGCATGAGCAAACAACTTGTCACTCTCGATCAAATCAAACAAGCGTGGAATACCGTTAAAAACAAAGTTCATCGTACTCCGATGAGCCACTCAACGTTCTTTAGCAACGAAACCGGCTGCAACATCTATCTCAAAGAAGAGCTTTTTCAAAAGACCGGCTCATTCAAAGTCCGTGGTGTATCTAACAAGATGAATTCGCTAACAGACGAAGAAAAAGCAAAAGGGGTCATCACGATTTCGGCCGGAAATCACGCCCAGGCGGTTGCATGGTCGGCCGCGCAATATGGCGTTCCGGCCACCGTCTGTATGCCCGCCCACAGCGTCCCCAGCAAACAACAGGCGACCCGTGAGTACGGCGGTGAAGTCATTTTGGCAGATGGGCCTCTGCTTGAAACACTGTTGGCTGTCCAAAAAGAACGTGACCTATACTTCGTCCATCCATTTGATGACCCGCTCATCATCGCCGGACATGGCACCGTCGGCCTCGAAATCGTTGAGGATCTACCTGATGTCGATGTCGTTTTAATCGGTGTAGGTGGCGGCGGGCTGATTTCAGGGGTGGCAGCGGCCGTCAAACAACTCAAACCCAACGTTAAAATAGTTGGGGCAGAACCTGAAAATGTGCCAACGATGTTCAATAGCCTTGCCGCAGGTGAACCCGCAACAATTACCAGTCCTCAAACAATCGCTGACGGATTAGCAGCCCCTTTTGCAGGGGTGCACAATCTTGCCCATGTTCAAGCGTTTGTTGATGATATCGTTCTCGTTAGTGAAGATGAAATTCGCCAAGCCCTACGGCTCATTTGGGATCGCACAAAACTCATGGTTGAACCGGCCGCTGCTGCACCGATGGCCGCGCTGCTTACAGGAAAGGTTAAAGTTCCGGCCGGGTCAAACGTCTGCGTGATTATGTGTGGTGGCAATGTAAATTTAGACGATGTTAGCAACCTATTGCTCTAAAACGCCTAAACGCATGACAGAGTTCGTATGATTAGATAGCTCAACATCAATCATTTTTTTGACCTCGTCTAACGTCAGTTCAAGATCTTCTTGGTTCTTCCCTAAAAAGCAAAAAGGGGGTGATCAAAACGATCACCCCCTTTAAATTTTCTACCCTTGACGCTAATCTAAAGTGTTTTGACGTGAGCAATAAGATCATCAATCGCTACAATCTCACGATCATCGGCCGTGCGTAACTTCACTTCTGCACCGCCGTTCTCTAAGCTCCGTTTACCAATCGCAATCCGAATCGGCATACCCATCAGGTCAGCGTCTTTAAACTTAACCCCAGGGTTCGCTTTCCGGTCATCGTACATCACCGAAAAACCGGCCGCCTGCAAATCTTTATAGACCTGCTCACACAGTGCTTTCGGCTCTTCTTCTTTACCCAAACTCATCAGATGGATGTCATAAGGAGCAACACTTTTCGGCCAAACAATCCCATTCTCATCATGAAATTGCTCAACAATGATTCCCATCAGACGATCGAGTCCAATCCCGTAAGAGCCCATGTAAACATGCTTTGGTTTACCATCTTGCCCTAATACCGTCGTATTCGTAGGAAGACTATAGCGTGTGCCTAACTTAAAGCAGTGCCCGGCCTCAATCGCTTTGCGTGAACTCAAGGTCCCTTTGCGACAGTTGCCACAAATATGGCCCGTTTTGGCTTCAGCAATATCAGCAATCGCACTCACTTCAAAATCACGCGGATAGTTTGCACCCGTATAGTGGTAGCCGACTTCATTAGCGCCAAACACATAGTTACCGCCGCTCTTCATTGAGAAATCGCCAATAACCAGTACCCCTTCGCTGTCTTTGTCTTTAGCTACATTCAGGCCGATGGGTGAGGCATACCCAGGTTCAGCTCCAATCGCTTTAATCTCTTCTTCAGTTGCGGGGCGTACATCCCCACCACCTAAAGCATTCACTAATTTAGTTTCATTGACATCCAAATCACCGCGAATAACGACAAAAACAAAGCGTCCGTCTTTTTCCTGCTTTCCGGCCGGGGTTGACCACAAGAAAACAGCCTTAAGCGTTTGGCTTGTTTCAACATCACAGAACGCAGCCACATCAGCAATCGTTTTGCAATCCGGTGTTTCAAGCTTCACCATTTCATCAAGTGACTCGGGTTTTCCGCCACCACGCACAAAAGTAGCTGCTTCTACGTTTGCCGCATAACCGCAGGTATCACACTCGATGTAATCGTCTTCACCTGTCTCATGTGGGAACAAGAACTCATGGGATGATTTTCCACCCATCGCTCCAACGTCAGCCTGAACTTGGACAATCTCTAAACCAACACGTTCAAAGATGTTTAAGTACGCCTGCACCATATCAGGGTAAAACTCATCTAAGCTTTTTTCTGAAAGATGCATGCTGTAAGCATCTTTCATAATGAATTCACGCAAACGAATCATGCCGCCACGGGGACGAGCTTCATCCCGATACTTCTTGCTGATGTGATAGATCACTCTGGGCAAATCACGATAGCTTTCTACCTCACGGCCTATCAAATCAACAACAACTTCTTCATGTGTTGGGGACATTCCATACCATCGACTTCCACCTGCATCGATTTGAAACATCACGCCACTATATTCATCCCAACGGCCGGTCTTCTCCCAAAGCTCCCTTGGATGCAAGTTTGGCATCAACATTTCTTGCCCTGAAATCGCATCCATCTCTTCAGACATGATCGCATGGATGTTGTTTAAAACGCGAAAACCCAGCGGCATAAACGTATAGATTCCTGCACCCAAAGGGCGCACAAAATTGGCTCGAATCAAAAGTTTATGGCTAGCCATCTCTGCATCAGATGGTGCCTCACGCAATGTTTTCCCAAACGATCTGGAAAGTCTCATAATTTAATCCTAAAAAATAAACAGAGAAGGTTCTCTATTTGGTATATATACTGAGAATAGGAGGCCAATTAGGCCCAAACTTAACCAATAATAGACGAGCTTAGAAGTATAGCAATCACAAATTTTAGCGTCAAAAATGAGTCTAATAATATTGTGAAACCTATTTCTTTATCCATTCAGAGTAAATACTCTGTGAAATAGGACCTTAATCCCATGAAAAGTGAAACCTACTTGTTTGCCCTTCGAATGGTTATACTTTAACATTCTCCAGAGGTAAACGGCCTCTAATTACAAAAAAATAGGTTTTTAAGTGCCTCTCAAATATATTGAGAGCCAAATGATTAATGATGAAGTAACAGATCATAATACAGTTAATTAAAGTTACCAATTGTCCTAAAAAGATCTCTTAAGGAAGGTTATTAATATGGCTTATAGCTACACAAATTCAAAAGGAACTACCTACTATTTACATAGTAAAGAAACCACACTCAAAAATGGTCGCGTGCAACGCATTTATTTCTTTGCCAAAGATATTCGTGAAGATGGCGCTATTGATGCGATCCCTGAAGGGCGAATGGTTGCAGAAAGCAAAAATGGGCTTCCTGTTTTAAAGAAAGCGGCCTGATCAAAGTCTTCATCCAATTAACTTAAATTAAAAAAGCGGCTTCCGATTTTATCGGAAGCCGCTTTTTGTTTAACTGAGTGGTCTGTGCAAACGTCACGTGCTTACTGAATTGCCCCAGTAAACCCGGACGTTTTATTTAGTTTGGCAACGCGCTTTTAGAAACTTGTACCAACGCTGCGAAAGCATTGGCGTCTCTTACCGCGATGTCAGCCAGAACTTTACGGTCGACGACGACATTTGCCATCTTTAAACCGTGCATGAACCGGCTGTAGCTTAAACCATTCTGACGAGCGCCTGCATTGATACGGGCGATCCACAAACGACGAAACTGACGACGACGCTGACGACGGTCACGGTACGCATACCAGTATGACTTCATCATTGCTTCGTTAGCACGACGGAACAGCTTGCTACGAGTTCCCCACTGACCTTTGGTCATGCGGATAATCTTCTTATGTCTACGTTGGGTTACAAACCCACCTTTAACTCTCATATTCTATAAACCTCGCTTTTTTCAGTTGGGCTCCGGCGCTCAAACTGCTTTTCAGCAATCGAGGACGGGCAGCGAATTCCAGCCTTATTAAACCCGTTCTAGTCGTCGAACCGTGTTAACGGCGAAACTAGATTAATTCTTACTACCGGCCGGCGGATTGGCACGATATTTTCTCAGATACGGGGCTAAACGTAAGATACGTTTACGGTCGCCTTTACAGGTAACCTCGATTGTTTTGCTCAGCTGATTAAGCGCACGTTTTGACTTCCGGCGGCGAAGATGGGATTTACCTTGCTTGGTACGCATGATCTTTCCGTTCTTTGTCATCCGGAAGCGTTTTGCGGCTGACTTGTAAGTCTTCAGCTTATACTTCTTTGTTTTTGCTTTTGGCATGATTATTACCTCGCACAGAAAACCCCCATAAATGGGGGTCTGTGCCACTCAGTTAATTTGTAAACCTCTGGTTAACTTGTTCTAAGCCGACACAGAGGGAGTTACTGTGACTAATCTAACTATTCCAAAGGGGCAAGCATCGCTGTCATCTGCCAACCATCCATATTAGGTCTGGTTTCGACAGTAGAAACATCTGAAAGCTCTTCAACTACACCTTTGATCAGCTCGCGACCGATCTCTGTGTATTGAATTTCACGCCCTTGGAAACGAACTGCGACCTTAACTTTTTTGCCTTCTTCTAACCATCTACGAGCATTCTTTACTTTAATGTCTCGATGGAAAGCAGCAACTTTCGGCCGCAACTTAATCGTTTTTATCTCGATCTTTTTCTGATTTTTACGTGCTTCCCGTTCTTTCCGCGCCTTCTCATAAGCGAACTTACCATAGTCCATGATTCGGCAAACCGGAGGTTTTGCGTTTGGGGCCACTTCAACCAAATCCAGCTCCGCATCCTGCGCCATTCTTATAGCTTCAGGTGTTGGAACTACACCGATATTTTCATTTTCGCCATTGACCAACTGCACGGTACGCGCTCGAATTCGGCCATTGATCCGATATTCTGGACCTCTAGGTTTCTTATTTGTTGTTCTAGCTCTTCTTATTTTTAATACCTCTTAAGTTTGTATAGAAAGACGGAAATAACACCACAATATTGCTATTGCGGAGCGGAATAGTAGCACAGCGTGAAAAGTCAGTCAATTAAAAAGCGGTGATTTGTTGGCATACCAACACTTAAAACCAATGCTTTATTTACTCTGAATCATCTGCTTCGTTATTTGGAAGAATAAATTCAGGGATTTCGGTATCAAATTGATAGCCGGGAATCAATTCGATCGCCCTTTCCCATGACGCCACAATCGCCTGATTACTTGTAAAGTACCCGCTAAGCATCTCCTGCAAGACAATCGCAATCACATTTTGCTCATAAATGGTGGCAATCAAATCTCCTTGGCCACTGTCAACGCCCCAACGTGGTGTAGAGGCGATATTTTGAGTCAGATTCTGAGTAACCTCTTCCCCAAACACATCGGTCAGGGTTTGTCCGTCGGCCGAAATTGGGAGCTCATACCATAATTTCAGGAACTTCTCTGAATCTTCATGATCGCCTAAACGAAAAGGGACTCTACGCGCAGGTTCAATACCCAACCACAGAGCGTACCCATCATTAAACCAGTATTCTGCAAAACGCTCAGCAAGTTCAGGTTGCGCATTTGAAGTAAACCCCATGAGAGTTACATGCCCAAACTCAACTAAATCCCGATTACTTCCTTGCCCAGAAAATCGAGTTTGAATACCGCTGTTTTGAGTCAAAAACTGACTCTCAGTGACACACTCTGGACAGACAGGCTGTCTCTCGGCTGAGAGCCCTGCAATGTCAATCAAAAGATCGGGTGAACCAAATATCATGCCGGTACGACCAGACAAATAAGCATTAATCGCACTAATATCAGTTTGAATATCATTAGGGCTATATCCATTGACTAATTCACGATAAAACTCAAATGTGTCGACACATTCAGGGCTTAAAATGATCACTTCTCCTTTTTCATCAACCAAGCGACATCCATTGGCATTCGCAAAGTGCTCAAACACCTGATGCGTCGAAATCAAATCAGACTCTGTAGGGACAACCAATCCTGATAAAAGAGTGCTTGAGATACCAGTTTGAGCTGACAACGTCTCTGACCGGTAAATCGCTTGGGCACCCTGCAAAATCGAACGGAAGTCATCAGGCTGGCTTAAGCGTAAAGCATCAAACCAATCTTTACGATATATCAGTATCTGCTTGTGACCATTAATTGGGATAGCAACGCCCTGTTCATTTAGTTTGGCCATCTTCAAGCTATCTGGGTCAAATGTATCTGGCCCCAACGATTCAATAATTGATTCACTCAAAGATATATTTAGAACACCACGTGCGGCCCATCCGGCCGAATATTCAATGGGATGGATGATCA
>JBGCDP010000165.1:0-7332 GCA_045105475.1 Anaerolineae bacterium | reverse complement strand
TGCCCCATCAAACGGAGAAAAGGCATCTCCAAAGCTTGTAACTTGGTTAGGGCCAAAAACCGCCTGTGTTGACGTTGTGACCCCATCGAGTGCCACACGCCGGCCGGAATAAAGATCCACTAAGGGGAAATAGGCGGCCGTTGATGACTCGGTCATCTTCCATTCATCAAAGCCAAATATCGGCATAAAAAATAAAGGAATATCCCAAGTAACGGTGATCGTATATTCGCGAGCTCCTAAAGGAGATAAGCCCTGAGCTGATTCAAAAGATACTGCAATCTGCTCGAGTGGAACCACATCATTTGTGTCCAATAGTTGATTGGTTGCTAAATATTGGAGAGCATTCTGATCTGCACTTGCAATGCCGCCACCAATGGCCGTTGGCCCTAATTCTGGCGCACCTGCTAAGGCAGCAGAGTCAACAATTGATTTCAATTGAGCCTGACGCATCCAAACATAGCCAAGATCTATAGCTAACCCTGTAAATCCAATCAACACAACAAGAGCAGCCGCCACAATAACGATCGCCTGACCACTTTCCTGATTAGTTAAATTAGAAATTATTTTAGAAAACCTTTTCATATTTTTTTTCTCCCAGCTTAGCGGCTTGCAACCTGCCCACAGGAAGTATCATATTTAACAACTTCAGCTATGATAAATTGATTTCCAGCTTCTGAGGTTCCATGCCCCAATATTTTCACGATAATAAAGCCGGCAATTTTAAAATTGTCAGATGTTGTATTAAAGTCTTCAAAATTAATGACAGGGATACGAATAGCACGACCAACATCGATATGAGGTTCTAGGCTTGCAAAAGCCCCGGCTGCACGGCCGAAGTTGTTTTCAATAGGATTGTTTGTCGCATGTTTGATGCGATCACCAATATGCAACCCTTGACCGGGAGAAGAATCTGGAAAGCTCGAATTATAAGCATCATATATCCGACTATTACCAGGCCATTCCATATCAATAGAGGTTCTTGAAGTGGCAGGGCTATCGCCAAAAAAGACCCATTCAAAATCAGTACCAGCTTCCAACACGTAAATATCACCCTCTAGCGCTTGATTTTGTCCTTGATCATCCGGAAGAACGGTACGGGAGCCAGAAATAACCCGAAAATCAATCCAATGAGGACGGTCATTTACACCTGGGTAATTGTACAATCCCAAATCTCCGATCCCATTATTTACTTTGGGTTGGTAGTTAACAGAGGTTTTGGCATAGTAGTTTTTGCCTGCGGGGTCACCTTGATTGACTTCTCCAGGAACAATATTTCTAACACCTGAAGAAACCGCAATCGGGTAAACGTCACATCCGGTTGTTTGATCACTAACCGCATGAACCGTCATATACTTTTCAGTAACAAGCTCAACATCTTGGCCAAAGTAATCTTCAATACCAAGAATAGTCTCAGCCTTATAGCTCATAATCACGCCAATCACTTCTTCACCAGCCGCTTGGTCTCGCCCGTCCTGGTTGCCAGCGCCAGCCGGCAAAACCACCTCATTCTCCACATCAATGCGCGTTTGTAACGCGTCAAGAATACTAGATGCCAAGGTGATTTTGGATGTATTTGTAATTAAGTTCGTCGCCAACTCGGATTCTTGCCCCCCATAAACCGAATTGACCTCGAAACTCCCGTCAACCCAGCCGGTCCCCTCATCATTGACCACGCCCCTGATGACAAATACGTCCCAAAGCTCAAGGTCATCAATCGGCATTGTTTGAGTCAAAACCGCATAAGTAGATAAAGCGACGCCTTCATCTGACCCGCCTCTGGAGCCAAAACGCACTGCCGTATCCGTGGCAGTTGTGATACGTTGACGCTGAACCAGCAAATTACCAACCTCAACAATACCTGCGATAAGTACAAGAAAAAGAGGCAAGCTAATTGCCAATTCAACAAGGCTCTGTCCTTTGGTTTTTCTAAGTTTCCTTGTTTGCATATCTCTATTTATCATCATTAACTTATCCTCAACAGACCCAATGTCTTAATAAACCAAAGCGCACCTATTCAGGATCTAAGTTGGATCAGGAATTAGATTGCTCGAGAATTTGACCTGTTTCAGAATCAATTCGAAAGTTCATAAAAGAACCATTATCAAAATTTTGGATAAAAATTCGCCATTCTGGCCGGCCGGTTTCAATACTTTGCTCTAGCTTTAATGAGGCGACACGATCAGATCCGACTTCCAACAAACGAGCTGCACCATTTGAAACTGCGATTGTCATTGCTTGATTACTGTCTAAAACAACTTTGTCTATATCTACGGCCGACACAGTCTCATTAAAAGATTTAGAACTTAAAAAACTAGCCCCATTTTCAGTAACTGTATACACAGCTACGGCCGCAGCAATGGGAGAATAGTAAACAACCGTCCAATTTGCCTGACCATTATAAATATCTTCCAAATTTTCAAATTGGTCTATATTGGCCGAAGCTGAAATAATCTTGGCATCAGCCTGCCACTGGGTAGCTAATTCGTTACTAGCTAAAAATGCATCCTTGGTTGTTAAACCTGCCCCTGCATTATTTTGGGTCGTAGTGCCAGAGACAACATCTTCTGGTAAGTTTGCATAAGCCTGAGATTGCAGCCAAAAGACCATTACCCCACCAATTGCAAACAGAAAAAGTACCGCCAACAAACCCGCAATCAGCCAATCATTTCGCTTCATAAATTAAAGATGGCCTATTTCGAGATAAGCGGCAAATACAGATTAAAACAACTAACATCCAATTTTGCATAATGAATTTCTTGGAAATCAGTTGAGGCCGCCTGCCCTCTAATTTGTTCGTAAACGACATGCAAGTCCCCATTTACATAAACAGTTTGAGGTTTCACCATGCGTTCAGAGAAAGCTGTTGGCAATTTAAAATCTCTTCCACCTTTGGTTAATGGGTCATAACAGGCGCCAACCACCTGTTCAAAATTTAAGTTCTCTTGTAATACGCCATGAAAAAATACAAGTGCATAGCCATGATCATCTACAGCAATTGATGGAGATAGCAAAATCGCATCAGCCGGTCGAGTTCCAATTTCAAGACCTGTAATCGTTTCAGCCGTTGGCCAAGATGCCTCAACAGAACAGTTGGCTGAACATGTCGTGTAATAAGGAACAGATGGAGATGAACTCGTATCTTTAGCTCCATAAGCGATATGTACAGTCGTACCATCCACGGTTAAATCAACATCTTGGACATCTTTGCTAAAAGGAGACAAAGTAACGGCCGTGCTCCATGTTGCACCTGAGTCTGTACTTTGAATATATTGGACAACAAACTTGCCAAAATCGTCTAAAAATGCCACATGCAAAGTGCCATTACTATCAATTGCTATCTCAGGCAATGCAAATTCACCGATCTTTGTAGGTGTCCATGTGCCTGCATTTCGGCTTGCGAATTGAACATCAATACCACTTGTCCAAACGATAAAAACCCGGCCGCCATCGACTAACAATGAAGGTTGTTGCAAAGTAGTAGTTGGTCCTTTGGTAACAACTTCTACAGCTTCAGGGGCACTCCAACTTGAACCAGAACGGGAAGCATACATCAACGAATGAGTATCATTCAAATCGTTATTTTCAATCCATGCTGCATGCACAATACCATTATTTGCAACTGCGATATCAACCTTATCAACAATTGTAGTCGCGCTATTCGTGCTAATCACTTGCGGCGTTGTCCAACTCACCCCATCTACACTGGTTACATAATAAGGATCTTCATTGGGCGTCCCCTGTTCAAAGGCCGCATGCAATGTTCCATTTGACTGAATTGCAAGAGAAGGAACTGAAGCTTTTTGTCCTGAATTAGATATGCGTTTAAACCCTGACCATTCAGAAGCCAACACAGCGGATGTCTCAGCGGTTACAACATGCCCATTCATCCATATCACAAAGGCAGCAAAGCCAATTAGCCCGAACAATCCCATTAATATACGTTTTAGCATCATAATTATTAGTTAAAAGTACAGCCGTCTACTTCAGGCTCCATAAAGAGATTCAGTTTAGCAACAGGTTTAGTTGGGTCAGGCAAAACATCTTTACGGATATCCTTATACACATTGCTACCAGCTAACGACAAACAAGCAACAATACTATAGGTATCTCCACCAGTTAAAGATGGCACATTATGAAATGCGTACCTCCCATCAACATCAGTGACGGTTTGCGCAACAACGGTGCCAGGTGCACCGCCCAAAGGCTGCATGTATAGAAAGACAGTCGCTCTCTGCTGAGGCACGTACTCTGTATATAACGCCCGAACGTTACCCAACAGCGATCCTGGCCCAGCAACTTCACCTGTTTCTGGTGTGGCAGTCGGAATAATGACGGCCGGGGTTACAGCAATACCGCCAGCGGAGGATAAGTTATTGTCTTCTCGCTCTTCATCAATAATCTGATTAAGAGAGTCGACCATCCCCCAAGCAACACGGTCACCGGTTGCATCATTCTGGAACCCTAAAGCGGATCGGATTGTGATCGTCTGCGATTCACTTGCCGCCAAGTCAGGGACAGCGATAAAGCCATCACTATAAGGATCAGCAATAATATAAGTCCGTGTAACTGGAACTGTTTCAGATCCGAAAGAGATTGCAGGAGGATCTAAAAACAAGTCGACAAAAAACAGACTATTGATATCAGTTTCCCCAATGTTTGTAATTGTAAAGTTAAATTCAACTGGGGTGAATTCTGTAATCGGAGCCGATGTTTGAATTTCTGGTATAGAAATAATAAGATCTGGCGGAGACAATGTTGGGGTTGGGGTTGGTGGGATAGAAGTTGGTGGAATAGGGCATGGGATCAGAATATCTTTAGTAAAAGTATCACCAGTTAATTGATCTCTCGCCGTAAATTGATGGGTACCTGCAGCCTGAGGCCCTAAATCAAAAATCACAGTTGCAATAAAGCCATTAGCATCAGTTGTGACTGTTTGAGGCAATACGATGCTATTGTCCCAGATAAATGAAATTTCATGATTGGCTGACCAATTCCCACCAAGGATTGGAAGTCTTACACCAGGGTTTGGTGTGACACAATTCGATCCATCAGGGAAAGACACAAAGGGGCCGCCAGGTAATGGAGTTAATGTGACATCTGGTGTTGCAGTAGGTGTTTCAGATGGAAGTGGTGTCAATGTCGGTGCTGCAAATGTTCCGGTTGCTTGCGCTTGAGTCAATACAAGTTGATCATCAACAGTATCATTCTCATGTTGCGCGACAAGTCTAATCCCACCAGGTAATCCGCCTGCATAAGCTGGGTTAATATAGTAAGCTGCACTTGCATCAGCTAGATCTAATTCTACATAGCCATCGTTGTTATTATCACAACCTGACTCGCCTGCAAATGTGCTTGGGATTATAGAAACCGGAATTCCAGAAGCGATAATTTCACCATTTGTTTGATCCAATACATCGATTGTATAAACTCCAGCGTTCTTATCTTTATTTACAAAGTGGTCTCCAGTGAACTCTAAAATTCGTTGCCCTTCAATTAGCTGGCCTTGAATTTTAATTGGGCATCGTTCGCTTGGAGCAAGCGTAGGGATCGGGGTAAGGGATGCTTCTGGATCAATTGTAGGGACTGCGGTTGCGGTGGGGATAGGAGTTGGTGTGTCTGTGGGTCCTAACTCTGGAAGGACTGGCAATGGCGGAGGAAGGGCCTGCCCTTCTGTACGGCCGCCGGTTTGCCCAAACAATTCGTTATTTAAAGTTACTTGACCAAAAACGGGAACGTTTTCAACAATCGGCCGGAGTAAAGGGGTAATGATCGGTACATTATAAGTTACACGGACGATGACAGGCTGACCTGGATCCCCCCCATACCCTTCTTGAAGTTGTTGACCTGCAGCTAATTCAGTATTAGTACCGAAAACTTGTACCAAGGTAAAGTTATCTTCTTGATAGGCAACATCTTCTCTAATACGCCAACCAGTTAATCCCTGCAAAGCAACATCGTGAATTGATTCAGTTCGTGCTTGGCATCCTGCTTCAATAGGTTGGTCATCACAAACGCCTGGCTCAAAATTACCCGTGATCGCATAACGCGCACCAGTTCTGGCAGAGCTTTGTACAGCAGCCCACGCCCATGTAATTCTACCGACCTCAATAATGAAGGTGATTAGGAGGAGGAGCACAATGAGTATAAGAGCAAACTCAACAAGAGCTTGCCCCGAATTTTTTGATTTATATCGGTTAACTAACATGATTAGCTTTGTATATCCCGCAAGATGTAAGCATTATTCCTCAAAGCCTATTCCTGCTTAAAATGGGTCATGCAATTGGGTATCGCATAGAATCACAATGAATAAATTTTGATTGAATAAGCTTACTTTTCCTCAACATAAAATTATTCACGCACTATACACACACCAAGGTCGAATTTATGTAGTGTACACTACAGCCAACAAAAAAGGGTATATTCTTTAGAATACACCCTTGATTAAATAGCCCATATTAACTAGACCTAAATTTGAGGCTCAGTCACAATCTTCTTCATTTTAGGGTCAACAGAACTTGGGGTTGGGGTTTTTATCTTCTTCAGGTTCGTTGATAAAGAAGCAGAAATGAAAGCATGAAAAAGTGGATGGGGGCGATTCGGCCGACTTTTGAACTCTGGGTGAAACTGGGATCCTACCATAAATGGATGATCTTTAATTTCAGCAATTTCGACTAAACGGCCGTCGGGAGATTGCCCAGAGAAAACCATGCCTGCGTCTTCAAAGTTTTCCCGATAAGCATTATTGAATTCCCATCGATGCCGATGACGCTCATCAACCGTGGGCAGTCCATACGCAGTAAATGCTCGTGTCCCTTCACCCAATTTACAAGGGTAAGATCCTAAGCGCATTGTACCGCCCATATCACTCAATCCATGCTGGTCCGGCATCAAGCTAATAACTGGATGCTTGGTGTTTTGATCAAATTCGGAGCTGTTCACATCATCCGATTTTAATACATGGCGGCCAAACTCGATGCACATCACCTGCATGCCTAGGCATAAGCCCAAATATGGAATTTTCTTCTCGCGGGCCCAACGCGCTGCCAAAATTTTACCTTCGACACCTCTTGGACCAAACCCACCAGGAACAACAATACCTGCAACTGTTTCTAAGCGGTCCCAACCTTTACGTTTCTCGAGATCACCCGAATATATCCACTCAATCTCAACATCGATATTATTTGAAATACCAGCATGATATAGCGATTCACGTACGCTAAGGTAAGCATCATGCAATTCAACATATTTTCCAACAATACCAATTCGTATCTTTTCTTTAGGCTGTTCAATTTCTTGGACTAATGCTCGCCATTCAGCTAAATCAGCTTTACG
>JBGCDP010000164.1:0-4646 GCA_045105475.1 Anaerolineae bacterium | reverse complement strand
CTGTTGCGGCCGGGGGTTTGGGGCAAATCGGCCGACACTAAACCTTTTAAATCGTTTTCAGATTGACCCTTTTCGATAGCTCCTCAGCACTCTCAACCCGTTCAGAATAACGGTCTACAAGATAGGCAGAGCGACCTCTGGTCAACAGTGTAAATTTCATCAGTTCCTCCATGACATCGACCATACGGTTGTAAAACGGGGAGGCTGCGCTTGGGATTTAGGGCTGGTCGGCCAACCTGTTGCGGCTGTTGAGCTAGGTCCATATCAGGCCGAGCTCAGGGGACTTTTGCCCGATACAAAACTTTCTCCTATACGCTAAACTATGTCCCACTATACACGGCCGATTCATTGGTAGCCTTAAAGTCATCATCTCTCATCTTTCTGAAATTTAGCTTTCAATCATCATTCTGGAGTTATAAATGGGGAAATCATCTAAACCACTCACATCTAGTTTTAGAGCGGACATAGCCGTAAAGATCCTTGTCTTTCTGCTGATGCCAATCGCTGTCATTGTTTTTTTCTATGTATTACAGGATTCGCGCGAAAATTATGGTGTGTTTTTTTGGTCAGCTGAATATTATCGTTTTGTCATCTGGATTTATTGGGCATGCTACCTTGTCTTTTTTGTCTTCCTTTTGTGTCTTTTCGATATTCGCCTATTTCCTAAATCTAGTGATGACGATGATGCTTTTTTTGAACGGATCGTCATGTTAGCATTTAGTGGGGCAGTCTCTTTTGTTGGCGGGTTTATTCTCTTAATATTTGTGGCTCAATTTATTCCCCACGTTGTCACAGCTTTTAGTGGCGAATCAGGCAGCGCAGAATATACCATATACAACATTGATAATTATAGACCAAGGGGTAGGATAGGTGCCGACAAACTTGACGATGTTATTTTTTCCGTTGAGACTGCGGTTCCCCCTTTTGACAACTTTTCATTCTATGGAAAGCGGGAGTGGGCCGTCATCGAAGAAGGTGATGTTGTTGTGTTAACTGGCAAGAAGAGTTATTTTGGAATCATTCCAGACTACCCAACCGACTTTGTCATCCCTCCAGAGTGACAGTTATAGGATAACCCACACCTAACAAGGTCTTCTTAAGCGATGGTTGGATGTTCTGTTGTGGTTGATGATTTAGCTGGCTTGATGGGTATGTGCGGCCGGCATTTTAGGCCGATAGGTGAAAACTACCGCTAAGTGACTTCACCTTCTTCAAGTTCACCAATGGTCGAAATCAAGCGACGCATATTTTCAGGGCTATGCAGTAGATAGGCAGTCTCTTCTAGTGCCTGATAATCCTACATCGAAATCATCACGACTGCCCCTTCCCCTTTGCGGGTAATTGCAATTGGATTATGGTCTTCGATCACTTTTTTCATCGTTTGGGCCAAGTTACTTCGGGCCGATGTATAGCTAATGCTGTTCACGAACACCTCCGAGATGTATTTGTATTTAAACTTGTACAGGTAAAACAACTCTTATTCAGAACTCAATGGGCAATATCGATTTGGATTGTTGTAAGGAATCAAATCATCAACTACAGATTCGATTAGGTGGGCGAATAATAAAAACGTCACGATCAGGACAAAAATGTCTAATGCTTAATTCTGCTAAATTTGTTCCATTAACCCATTGACTGATTGTTGTTCCGTAAAATCTACATTCTGTTTTACCAACAGAAGCAGGAGGAGACTCAAAGGCTTCAAGTTTCCTAAAAATCCTTTCTGGATCGCCTACTTGATTTTCAACTAAATAAAAATCTTAGTTGATTTCAAGTTCTGAAAATTTCAATTTTGTTATCATAGTTTTGTTCCGCTCCTCGCTCCAATCAGATATTGCTCCCCACTATGATCAGCCTCCGGCTGTATCACCATCTTACATCCCTAATCTTGCCCAGAAAATTTCATTTTATCCACGCCTCCCCATTCTCGGTTTCTAGCATGGATGGCTTCAGACTGACAGACACGTGACCTAAACGAAAAACGGCCGGAGCGATATTTGAAGCTTTCTGAAGGAATGATGAAATACTGTACTCAAGCGAGATCAAATAGAGTATTTCCAAGTATTGAAAACCTACACTAGCAAGGAGAATAAATCACTTCAAAATCAAACAATTATTGGCAAGCATTCTATTAACAATTTCCTTTTGCAAAAAATGATTTTCTATTATTTTCACCCTCTTCGTATTCTGATTATAAATTAGCCAGCTACCAGGTATCTGAACTGGCTCACCGGAATTCCTATCGACTTTTGTGGCCTTAAGCAAAACCCAGTGTGGATTATTCCCATCATAAAGATATTTAAACTCCTCTAATTCTTGTTCAATATTAAGAATATTTTTTTCTGCAAAACTATGTTCTTTGCTATTCCTTTTAAAGGGTTTCAAAGTACTATTGAACAAGTTCCTCAGCGGTTCCAAAATATATTTCAATAGGTTCATCAATACCTCTATGTCTAATTACAGGGCCTTTCTCGGGAATTACAATACCATGATGCACGTATTTAGTCTTACTTGTTATGTTATTCACTTCAAACAGATTAAATACTTCTCGATCAGCCGGGCTAGGGATTGGCCAAAGTAATCCTACATCTCTTGGATGAGTATGAAAAATAAAATCCTCATCTAATAATACATTTACTTGGCTGAATTCACCCACATCCAGTACATAAGGAAATGCATTCGTTGCACGATTTGGTCTCACACCAAACTCTCTTTTAGATGCTGCTGTTAGCAAACGCATTTCATCAAAAGTAGGAAGTCTCTTTAACCAATATTGTTCTACATGACCGAGATCAAAGAGCTGCTCTTTTGTTGGAAAACTGCCTGGAGTTTTACTAAATAATTCATCCCACCAAACCGAAGCTGCCAACTCATCCCTTGCAATTTGGATATTCTCATTGATACTTGACTTTTTAAATCGATTGAACATCTTACGACGAAATCGTTTCGTTATTGATCCAGCATCAATAAACCTATCGTAATTCAACCATACTAATCTATCTAGTAGATTAATTAATTTATGAGAAGCCTTTGGGCCATTTTTTGCTGCAAACGAAGCAATTTCATGAATTGCTTCGCTGTCCAACATAGAAGATCGGAAAATTAAAATTGGATCAATGCCAAGTTTATTTATTTCATAACCCGTCTTAACTATTTGGGTGAATTTATTTTTTTTGCTTGAAATTACGTTTGATTCATTATTAGCTACTCTTGTTTTAGAAGTTTTAACATTTACCTTAACATGCCGACCAGCTGAAATATTCTCTAGTGACCGAGCCCCAGCCAATCCTAAACCACCTAGATCATCAACCAATCCGGCCGAATTTCGAGCCACACGTGAATTCTGGACCACATTGTTAATTGCTCGAATACCGGTCAGGGCCGCATCGCCAACACTGAAGACCAAACCTAGAACCATCCCACCAATGATCAGCTTCTTCTCAAAGTCAGATAAAACCTCACCCGAAATTAGGTCATAGCCAAGATAAAGACTGACCGCATCATAGGCTTCATCAAACGGAGAAAGGGCGATTAAAACCTGCGCACCGATCTGAGCAGCTACTTCAAATGCGGCAAGTGTATTTTGAATAAACTGGTTATTTTGAACGATCGTCTGAACAGCTTGAGCCGTATCAGTCACCGTCACATTGATATTGGCAATATGATTCTGCGCTTCGGCTGCCGCTTCACCCCATTTGGCTGGATCACGAGCAGCTTCAAGCAACACACCCACAAGTGCACCAAATTCTTGGCCAACCGATTGCGCCGCATCTTTAATCAGCCCGTACATTGCGGACAGGTCTTGAATAAAGCAGGTCAAGCTCTGCCCATCAGAACCATTGCTTGAGCCGATTCCTCCAAGTAAGCCTCCAGCAGCCAAAGCGGAGCCGCCTAAACTCACAGCACCACTTCCACCAACATAACCGCCACCAACGGCCGAACTTCTACCACTGCTGACAGGCATCGCATGCCCGCCCTGCGCAGGCATCCGGCCGCTCGGATCCGTGTAATTCACCGGATTGTTAAACCCGTACGCATACCGGTGCATCGTCCGTGGTGAACTTGGATCACCAAAGACCATATCCTGCTGCAAGAATCGGCCGCTGGCGGGGTTATACGTCCGTGACCTTAAGTAGACATGGCCCGAATCAGCTTGCTCTTCACCTGTGAAACCGTAACGAGAATCGGCCGCGCCATTGCTGGTTAGCACATTCCCAAATGGATCATACATCTGGTTCAGCGTCACCTGACCGCTCATGTCAGTGATTTGGCGTACAGAGCCAATCGCGTCTGGCAACATAAATTGCCAGTCAGCTCCACCTGCGCTAATTGCGCTCTCTCCGATCAGGTTTAAGCCCCACAATAATAGGGTTCGGCTACCGCCACTTGATGCGCTTAGAACGTGGGGCAAACTGGCCGCCACATCTTGCACAAACACTGTATCGATACCGTCCAAACTTTCAAGGACGTGTAAGCCATCCCCGTTGTAGGCATAGTTGGTGATCGACGTGCCGCCGCTCATCTGCTTCAGACGATTGGCACTGTCATAGCTGTAGCTGTATGTCCCATCACTCAGTAAATTGCCGTTATTGTCATAGCTGAGCGGCACACCATTGACGCTGCTTAAACGATTGGCCGCATCATAT
>JBGCDP010000163.1:0-48935 GCA_045105475.1 Anaerolineae bacterium | reverse complement strand
AATTTTCCACCCACGCGTTCCGTTCCAGGCTCTGAGTGGTGGCGGCAAGTGTTTGGGGCTGACTGGCAGCATCCGGAAGGGCCGCAATCAAACATTGATGGACGAGAGAATCACCCGGTGGTGCATATCTCATGGAATGATGCGGTCCGTTTTGCGAATTGGGTCGGTAAGCGACTGCCGACTGAAGCGGAGTGGGAGTATGCAGCCAGAGGCGGCCGAAAACAGAAAAAATACCCGTGGGGAGATAGTTTGCTGATGAATGGCAAACATCAGTGCAATATTTGGCAAGGGAAATTCCCTGAGAAAAATGCGCGGAAAGATGGCTTCTTAGGAACCTGCCCGGTCGACCAATATCGGCCGAACGGGTATGGGCTCTATAACATGTCGGGCAATGTTTGGGAGTGGTGTTCTGACTGGTTTCACCCATCGTTTCATGTTCGGGGGCCACGGTCCAATCCGGCCGGACCACCAACGGGTCAAGCTAAAGTCATGAAAGGCGGGTCTTACCTGTGTCATAAATCTTACTGTAATCGGTATCGGGTTGGTGCTCGGACGCACAACACGCCGGATAGTTCAACCGGTCATATGGGGTTTAGGCTCGTGCGGGATGTGTAGGCTCCCTAAAGTTTAGCTTTCGCCAAATTTAACAGCTGGATCGGTAGAACCGGTTGCCTGGATGCATAAAAATGGGTCACGCTTGTCGCTACTGTGATAGCTATATGTCGCATCATTTACCTGTAGTTGAATTAACATCCCTTCAACTTGGGCCTGTGTATACATCATGTCTGGCTCTGGGCAGCCTAAGCTGGAGTCTGGCCAAGTCATTGAGCGTACTGAAACGGCTTCAATATCTTCAATAGCCACATTTATTTGATTGGCTAAATCTTCTTTAGCGAGGGTAACATGGGGGTGTTTGTCTGCTTGGGGCATGCTTTCATCATCGGCCGGGACCGATTCATTTTCTCCTACGGGGTCTGTTTCTGGAATTGCGGTTGGATCGACTTCTGTCGATGGAACTGATGGGGTTGCAGGGATCTCAATCACCTGCGAAGGAGCAGGCTGACAGCCTACTAATAAAATTGTTGAAAATAAAAAAAATAAAATTGAATGTCGTATCATTGTTATGGGGGTTTCAGGGCCTCTACGTCACCTGCTTGATTGAGTATCAAGAATCAAATTGTCAATTAATCTAGTTGAGCCAAACCAGGCTGCTAATGATATAACGACGTCCCCTTCAATTTGTTCCATTTCACTCAAATCAATTCCCCTAGCAACCGATGCATAGATGAGAACCGCCTCTGGGGTGGCGTTCACCATCTCACGAATTGTCTGTCGAACTTGATGTGCATGGGTCTCCCCACTTTGAATCATGTCGGCCGCTTTTTTTAGTGACTTGTGCAAAATTGTGGCGTTTTTGCGTTGTGTGGGTGACAGGTAGCGGTTGCGGGAACTCATGGCTAACCCATCTGGCTCTCTCACGGTGGGGCAGACGACTAAATCGATATTAAAGTTGAGGTCTCGAATCATCTTTTTGAGCACAACTGTTTGTTGTACGTCTTTCTGCCCAAAGTAGGCCCGCGTTGGCTGCACGATGTTGAACAGCTTACTCACAATCTGAGTCACCCCATCAAAATGACCCGGCCGGAATTCCCCTTCTAAAATAGAAGTAATCCCATCGACGATGACCTGTGTGCCAAACCCGGCCGGATACATGACCTCTGGTGTAGGTGTAAAGACCAAGTCAACGCCAGCCTTTTCTAGCATTTTGAGATCGTCTTCAAGGGTTCGAGGATATTTGTCTAAATCGTCTGTAGGGGCGAATTGGGTCGGATTTACAAAAATGGTGGCGCACGTTTTGTCATTCTCTTGGACCGACTTCACCATCAATGACTCGTGCCCAGCATGTAATGCACCCATAGTTGGGGCCAGCCCCCAAGTTGCCGTTGGACTTTCCCAACGGACTTTGCGAACTTCGGAAATGTCTGCCGTAACGATCATAAAGACGACACATTGATAAAATGATGAAATGGCTCAGTTGCGTTCATCCCATCATCTTATCAACGGTTTATCAAACTACATCAGTGCTAAAGTTTCTAGCCCTAGGCCGTCATTTTCATTGGCTGCGTTGATATTGTCGGTAGAGCCTACGACCACAATCCGGCCGTTTTGTCCGATTTCGTCGAGCACATCTGCAAATTTATGCAGGTCGGCCAACGTTGTGCTAAGCACCTCATCCCGAATTTTTTGGCGATACTCATCCGTTGTACCATGCAGATAGCGCATTAGGGCGGTGCGTCCTTTTGCGTCTGGTAGCTGATAGCTGTCCAAGTTCCCAATGACGCCGATAATCGCTTTTTCGATTTCTGATTGAGGCAGATCGAGCTGACGGAACGCCTCGGCCGCTTCTTTATAAACGTTCAGCGTATCGGTCAGATTTGGATCACGGTACGAGCAGAACACCATGCTGCCAGAGTTGCGGTTGTATGGAATAAAAGCGCCGTACGCGCCACCCGCCATCCGAACCCGGTCCCATAGGTAACCTGTTTGTACTAAGTTCAGGGCAACACTCCATGACCCATGGGTTTCAAAACCGGCCGCGTGTACGTTAGTGCCCAAGGCAACGTAGTTCACTTGGGCTGGAATCGTCAATCCTTCATGTGTTGGTAATGGTTTGGTTGTCCATGTTTGATACTCAGGTTCGGCCGCTGGCATGCTGTCTAGAAATGCTTTGAGCTTCGTTTCGAATGCACCATAGTTTTCGTTGTCGAGCGTTGTGTCGGTGAGCATGATGTTGCGATTCACCATCAGCTTTCGAATGGTTTCTAGCTTGGCTAAAACACCGTCCCAATCATTTTCAACTTCATCGACAAGCTTACGCAAGAAGAATAAGTAGCTAACCCCACCCATTGATTCATTGATAAAGTTCGCTTCTGAGAAGGCTGCACGCAGACGGCCGAGAGCAACTTGGTGCCCGCTTGGAATCAATCCAGCTTCTTCTCCTGCTTTTTCTTCCAGCAGAATCTGTTGGAAACGCTCTTTGTTGTTTAGATTCAAATTGAGCAAAATATTGCGCATGAGGTCGAGCAATAGATCCGCATTATCAACTGTGGCTTTGCCTCGCAGCCAGAGCCACGCCAATGCCTCGTCGCTTTCCCGTTTGTTCGCGATCGTCCGGCCGGCACCGACTCCACCTGTGTTAATCCCAATACGCTGTGACAGCTTAATATAATCTTCGCCGTGTAGCCCGATCTCGGTTAAAGCGTAGCTAAACATTGGCACATAGGGGAGCAATTCTTGAGGAATGACGCGTAGATTCATGCCGACACGCGTGTAAATGATGCGGTTGGTAAATAGATCATGATTGACCATTTCTACCTTGCCGTACCCTTTCACTTGAATCGGTAAGGAGGTGGTCTTTTTATCGATATCTGCCAGCGTGAGTGAAGGCAGTTTGGCTAAATCTTCCGGCCGATTAGGGGCCTCTTGCAGCTGCTTGAGCGTTTTTGTGTTTTCGACAATCGCTTCGAGATCCGCTTGCGTTAAGTTGTTCCGGGCACGTTCGAGCCGGGCAGCTTCTTCTTTTTCGAGCTTTTCTTTTAAGCCGCTGTCAGGCTCTAGCACAACGGTTGAACGATGATTGTTGTCGAGGATGTATTCTTTGAGCAAGTCCTCGAAGTAATTACCGGTCGCGATTTTTTCTTTAACGGCCGCAAGGACGCCTTCATAGCGCAATGCTTCAATCGGGTCACCGCCGTGGAGCCATTCAGACAATGCCCCCAGCATGTATGAGAGTCCCCGTGGGAAGCCGCCTGTGTTGGCCTCACGCATACGGAACTCAACCGTATTGACGGCCGAAGCGACTTCATCTGCATTGAAGCCATTGGTCGCTAAGTCTTCAAGAATCTCTAAAACAAGTTTTTCAACCTTCTCGATGTTTTCGGGTTGGACACCCTTAAGCCCAGACCCAAACGTTGGCTGGCGCATGTGGCTCGAAACACCACCACCTAAGGTGTCTTCACCCAAGCCTGATTCAATCAGTTTGCGTTGGAGCGGCGCACCCGGTGAGCCGGATAGGACGTAAGACAAAAGTGAAAGCCCCATCTGTGTGGTGCGGTCTTTCACTTCAGGTAAGAGCCAGTTAATCGAGACAAAGTTTTTTGCTTCGCCAACTTGCGACTCTTCAATCGAGTAGCCGTGGGCTTGACGAGTTGGCTCATCCCGCAGCGGATAGAGCGGGATTTCTGATTTTACAGGGATCGCTTTAAAGTCTGACAAAACAGCGTTTAGCTTTTTGAGACGCGTTTCAAGATTGTCGTCCCCATACATGTAGATGCGGCTGTTTGACGGATGATAATAGGTTTCGTGGAATTCTTTGAACTCAGCATAGGTGAGGTCCAAAATGACGGCCGGGTCGCCGCCAGAATCAACCCCATACGGGTGACTTGGGTCAAACAGAGACGATGATGTATAGCGGCCTAACACCCCTTCTGGTGATGAATAAGCCCCTTTCATTTCGTTGAAAACGACCCCTTTATAGACCAATGGTGCATCGACACTTTCTAACTCTAAATGCCAACCTTCCTGTTGCAAGTGATGCTCTTCGATTAGTGGATGAAATACCGCATCGAGATAAACATCTATCAAATTATAAAAGTCTTGAGTATTGGTGCTCGCCACTGGGTAGCAGGTTTTATCTGGATAGGTGAACGCATTTAAAAAGGTTTTCAAAGACCCTTTAATTAGCTCGACGAAAGGCTCTTTGAGCGGATACTTTTTTGAACCGCACAAAACCGAATGCTCCATGATATGGGCGATACCGTTGGAAGTTTGAGGAGGTGTTTTAAACGTAATACCGAAAACTTTGTTTTCATCTGTGTTTGAAAGCGACAGTAGCTCAGCACCACTCTGAACGTGGCGATAGATTTTCGCATCGCTGGCTACTTCCTCTATATATTCTTCCCGTATAAGCTCAAAACCATGAATAATTGTCATTTATATGTCTCCATTGAATTTTTGATCGGCAAATTTTAGCATAACGATCTGACTTGCGTAGCTAAAACTAACGGCTTGTGAGCGTTCCATATGTTTTCTAATCGATGACCAATGTATAATGCGGCTTCGCTGAGATTGAAATGTCAGTTTGAATTCTGGCTTGCTAGCTGGATAGATGGAGGAATGTGATGGTTGAACTAGTGCCGATTACCGCTCGTAATTGGGAAGAAGCGGTAAAACTGAAAATGACTCCTGAACAGGAACGATTTGTGCCGTCGGTGGCACTATCTTTAGCAAAAGCGTATATCAAACCTGATGGGGTTACATATGACCCGATTGGAATTTACTCAACTGAAAAAGAGCATCTGGTCGGTTTTTATAGTTATATGTATCGGCCGCACAATATGCGGGTTGTCTATATTGGCGGCTTTTTAATTGATGAGCGTTTTCAGCGGATGGGATATGGGGTTGCCGCTATGAACTTATTTATGAAAAATGTGCAGTCTGAGCTACCGGAGTGTGAAGGGGTATACCTAACTGTTCATCCGGAAAATCTTTCGGCCGAACGTTTTTATTCTCAATTTGGGTTTACCAAAACGGGACTGGTTATTGGCGATGAGGATGCGATGGGATTGACGTTTGCCAGCCGTGTAGTAGGGGAAGGTTAGTATCGAGCAAGAAGAGGATAAACCGGCCGCCGTTCAGTTGGATGGGATAGTCCATCATATTGTTGTAGACATTGAGGCGACCTGCTGGAAAGATTGGGAGAATGCGGCCGAGATGGAAACGATTGAGATTGGCGCGGTGAAACTCAATGCTGATTTTGAGCTAATCGACGAGTTTACCGTTTTTGTCCGGCCGGTTATTCATCCACAGCTCAGTGACTTTTGCTTGCGCTTTACCTCTATTCAGCAAGCTGATGTTGAAGCGGCCGACAAATTCCCGGCCGCCTTCAAGCAATTTTTAGAGTGGATTGGCCCTCAACCTTACATTTGGTATTCGTGGACCAGCTATGATCGCAAACGGTTGCTGGGTGATTTTGAGAACCATCATCAATCTAGTAATCAACCCATCCCTCGATTCTTTGAGCTGCATCATGATTTAAAAAAGCTGTTTGCTCAAAAAGAAAATTTAGAGGTTCCCGTCGGAATGCGCAGGGCTTTGAAGAGGCTTGAAGTCGATTATGAAGGACGGCAGCATCGCGGCATCGATGATGCGCGTAATACCGCCGCCATTCTTAAATACGTCTTCAAAGAAAAAGAACTAGATCCGAAACAAGCAAACTAATTCTCGCTGCCAAGCGTGTATTATGGAGCTTGAACCCCTGCCGCATCAAATGCTGCACGTAATTCTTCAACCGTGATGCCTAAAGTCGCAGCGGCCGCATCCATATCTGGAGGAGGCCCACCTAAGGCACCAAGCAAATCTTGCTCTGTAATGCTTAAAGCTTCAGCAACGCCAGACAGGTCTGGCGGGCCGTTTTGACCACCACCACCTTCACCATCTCCACCTGGTGGAGGACCCATCACTTCACCCGTACTACAGCTTGCAATGGCATTATCTTGCAGTGTGCCTGCATAACGCGGGCCGATATAAAACGGGAATACATCGGTTAGTGCGCCATCTGCCTGCTCTTCAAGTGAGACATGGTAGTGGTAGCCCAAGCCGTCATGATCATGTCCATTGTATTCATCAAGATACACGATTCCTTGATCAGAGCAGGTTGAGTCGTAGTAATAATCTTGCAGGTAGTAGCCTGATGTGGTTACAAAATCATTGCCAGACATCGAGGTGACAATGTCGCTTGTGCTTGGCCCGTTTGAATCGGCCGGGATGGTCCCTTTTGAGATGTCATATTGGTCAACTAAGAGGCAGCTCCGCTCCCCGGCAACACCGCATCCGGTGTCAGAGTCTGGATTGTCATAATCACGCGTCTTCCAACAGCTGTTGGCCAAAACGCCTGCATCGTGCCATGGACCGTAGACAGGGTAGCCATCGGCCGCAAACCCATAAATGGGGGAATGCCCATCACCGTTGTCACCCAATTGTTCACCCAAGGCAAACGGATTAGAGTGATGGTGATAATTCCCATTGGCCGAATGGCCGGGGACAATGTCTAAGTCGTTCCATTCAAAATGAGCCGCTTCGTTTTGCCAAACACCTTGGCCGTTATACGATTGGCCATCTTGCCAATTGAAAATCGATACACCATTTACCCACGTCCCAATGTCATTTAAACCACCTTCACAAACTTCAGTAGCTGGTTCTGGATTAAGCGGGAAGCATTGGCTTTTGTTTTGTTCGATTGGGCACGCTGGTCCAGGCGGCCAATAACCAGCACCATCTTGCCCTTCAGTACAACCCATTGCCGGCCGATAACCCACATCGCCACCAAATACGACTAAATCTCCAACCGCTAAGGGGGCCGTGCCATCAGTAAATTCGATAGATGCTTTTTGCCGATTGTTCAGATTGTCGATGATCGTTTGGTCGATGACCGTCTCATAGTTAGGGATACCGCTGGCGGTGATGCATTGGTACTCTTTGCCATTGATGATTTGTATTTCAACAGATTGAACGTTGACAACGACACCATCAAAAATAGGGGAAGTTTCACCTGTTTCATTCATGATCCAAGCGCTGGTCCAATCGGTCTGAGCATTTGTTGAAGCGGGTTCTTCTGCTGAATTTTCTTCAGTTACAGCTTCTTCTTGTTTGACAACCTCGGTTGTTGTTTCGTCAACACCGTCCTCAATCACCGCTTCAACAGCCGTCGTTGGTGCGGGAGCGACGACTTCGGCCGCAGGCTCTCCACCACCGCAGGCGGCAAGTAGAGCGACAAATGTACCGATTAGAATAAATCGGCATTTATTTAAAAACGTCATAAATTTTCTCCTCAATTTTGACAATTAATTGATTTAAGGGGCCCATTCAACATATCTGTATCGGTTTTGGATGGGAATCGGTTCTGGGTTAGAACCTGAAATAGGCAGTTGAAATACCCCTGAATCGGTTGCGTAAAATAGAATTTCACCACTTGCATCAAAACTGCCGTGGCTAATAATTTGTTGGACACTCGCCACCTTTTCCGGTTCGCCACCTTCAACCGACACACGCCACCAATCTGACGGGATATTGTGATCGACATGGGCAGATACGCCTTGTATGCCCAAAACAACTTCCCACCATTTACGCTCTACTTTTGTGGAATGAGGCACTGCTGCGAAGTAGATATGCTTCCCATCGGCCGAAAAGGTAGGGGTATCGATATCGAAAAATCGGTTGAATGGGACAAGCTCTTGTATGTTCCCGCCATCTAAGTCAGAAGTCCGAATGCTGCGCTGCGATGTGACCGGATCAACTTGAATGTAGAGTAGTTTTTCACCATCGGCCGAAATACGCGGCCATATTCCGTCATCTGAAATCAGGTTGTGGCTATCGGTCTCAAGGTCATATCGATAGAGAGCAACAGTAATCGATGCCTGGCTTTCCCAATCGGTAATGTCGGCCAAAATACGTTTGTATGAGACATAGAAGATGCTGCGTCCGTCGGCCGACCAGATCGGATTAAAGACAAATTCGTTGGCTCCGCTATTTCCAAATAAGAATTTAAGGTTGCTGGTTATACCTGTCTCATCGAAATCGGCGATATAGACACCGTTGCGATCAAAAGGGGTTCGCCCTTCAATGGGGGTGGGGTCACTCTCTGGTGGTGGCGCGTAAGAAATAGCGATTTGACCAGCTGATTGATCGACATCTAGCTGGAACATCCAACCATTTTCAGGTGCTTCAAAGAGCACTAAGCCGGTCTGGGTCTCTAAATCAAGCACAACCAGCTTGTGGTTCGGATACTGACTTTCATCAATCATGATGAGTCGACCATCGGCCGGTGTTCGGGTTGCTAAACCCTCAACAGTAGGCTCATTTGAGCTCGCTGTTGGCGATGGGATCGGTTTTGTCGCCGTGGGTATAACAGGTGCTGGGGTTTCTGTTTGAGGGGAACCCGTCTCAACTTCGGCCGTCTTTGGCTGGCATCCAACCAAGAAGACGGCCGTAATCAATAACCAGCAGCCAATAGCTATGCGCTCATGTAGCTGGATTCGGTTCATTAAGGCGGTCCACCTGGTCCGCCCCCGCCACCTGGAGGTCCACCTGGTCCACCACCGCCATCACAACTTGCGATCGCTTCATCAGTTAGGATTCCAGCATAAACTGGCCCGATATAAAATGGGAATACATCTTCATAGGTCCCATTTCCATTATCAACAACGGTGACATGGTAGTGGTAGCCCAAACCATCGTGATCATGACCATTATGTTCATCAAGGTATTGGATGCCTTGAGCTGAACAAGATGCTTCATAGTAATAATCTTCACGATAGTATCCAGACGTGGTTGTGAATACATTGCCTGATAAGGAGGAGACTGAGTCACTGGTTGAGGGGCCTAAATCAACCGATACAACTCCTTGACTGATATCAAGTTCATCGACAAATTGACAGCTTCGTTCGCCTGCAACACCACATCCGGTAGCTGAGCTTGGATCGTCATAATCACGCGTGCTCCAGCAACTGACTGCCAGCTCACTATCCGCGTGCCAAGGGCCATAAACGGGGTAACCGTCGGCCGCAAAACCATAGATGGGGGAATGGCTGTCGCCGATGTCACCTAGCTGATCACCTAGTGCCCAAGGGTTTGAATGGTGGTGATACCGCCCATTCGCTGAATGACCGGGGATAATATCAAGGTCATTTCTCTCGAAGTGAAACGCTTCATTTTGCCAGACACCTTGGTTGTTATATGAACTACCATCTTGCCAGTTCCAGATCCCAACTCCGTTTACAAATGTGCCCATATCGGCTAGCCCCGTTTCACACATGTCAGCCTCATCAACGGACGGTTCTGGGTTTAATGGAAAGCACTGATCTTTACTTTGTTCTGTTGGACAGGCAGGGCCAGGAGGCCAGTAGCCATATCCTTCTTCTGTTGTTTCACATCCTGAACTAACGTAGCCAACATCTTCCCCAAATTTAACAACTTGATCTAATTCAACTGTGGTTTGACCATTTGATGCAAAATCAGTTGCTGCTTTTTGACGATTATTTAAACCATCAATGATGTCTTGGGTAATTGTTGTTTCATAACTCGGAATACCGCTGGCTGTAATACATTGATAATCCTGCCCGCCTACCGTTTTTGTGTACACGGTCGAAATGTCTACAACGACGCCTGAAAAAATCGGTGATGTTTCTTCACTAGTATTCAGTTTCCAAGCTGCCATCCAAGTTTCGGCTAAAGAACCAGATGTTGGGGTTGTCGTTGCCTCTGGGGTTGGTGTGGCTTCGGCCGGAGTGGTTGGCTCAGTTGTGGCAGTTGGTGTTGCCGTTGAATTGTCTTGATCCTTTTCGATAATCGGTAAATAGGTGTACGTGTCCTCAAGGGGTCCTCTGGCGGCCGCGACCAGAGCAACAGAAGCGATTATAAAAATTGATCCAAAAATGAATACTAGAACGTGTTTTTTTAACATTATCTTTCCTTGGCAAAGTGGGTTAGAAAATGCTCTAAATAGGGGTAAATATCTCTATTTAGCTTTTTGCCGTTCAAAGCTTAGGTTTTTTCAGATGTGGGCGAAAGTGCGCACGATAATGGTTAAAACTCATTCCCCATGATTAAAATCACTCCCATCCATGACACCTGTCATGGGTCGTTGCTAAAAGCCAGTTATGCAGGCACATGTGTTTTAGTTTCTGCTCATATACAATGCAGACTAGTATGGAATTTATAGTTCAAAATGAAAACAAATTTGGAACCCAACGGCTATTAAGGGCCGCACTGCTCTTATGGATGGGCTACTTTCTGCTAATAGGCTTAATTGATTGGGTTTACAGCAGAGACGCTGGAAACTTGCTCACCTTTTATACGATACAGACCGCAGTTGCTCTGGCTGTCCTACTTATCAGCTATATTCCGATGGGACGTAGGTCAATGGAAGATGCTAAATTGCCTGTGGCCATTATTTTGCTCGCTACCCTACCTAGCTTGGTGGCCCATGGCATGCTCAAACTGACGCAAGATGCACTGTTGTTTTCTCCAGATGGGATGACGTTTCGTTTGACTCCAGTTTTACTCATCGGCTTACTCTTAACCGCTCGAAAATATGAAATGCGCTATGTTGTTTTATTTTGTTTCGGAGCCGCGGCCGCAAACTTAGCTGGCATGTTCCTGCCGTTTCCTTTTCTAGTTCTAGGCCCAGGCCCGATTTTTTCCAAAGGACCACCATTTCCTAAAGGGCTATTAGTCACTCTAATTCAAACGATAAGTTTGCTGCTGGTTGGTTTTTTTACGAGCCGACTCATGGAGTCTTTTCGATCCCAAAGAGAAGCTTTAAAAGAGGCTAATTTGCAACTAAGACTCCAAGCCAGTACACGTAAAGAGTTGACGATTAGCCAAGAGCGAAACCGAATGGCACGCGAGCTCCACGACACGCTGGCCCACACGCTGACCGGCCTTACGGTCCAGCTTCAGGCGGTAAGTGCTTATTGGGACGTTGAGCCTGAACAAGCTCAAAAGATGCTAGCAAGTTCGCTTGATTCAACCCGTAGCGGTTTGGCTGAAACACGACGAGCACTTAAAGATTTAAGGGCTGCTCCGTTAGAGGATTTAGGTTTATCTCTGGCTGTTCAAGAGCTTGCTAAAGCGGTTGCTGGAAAGACCCATATGGAACTTAAGTTAAAGATAAAAGATCCACTTCCAGCTTTTGAATCGGAAATTAATCAGTGTTTGTATCGGGTGGCTCAAGAGGCGCTCTCTAATGTAGATTTTCACTCCAATGCTTCATCTCTATTTGTTCAGCTTTTTGCTGATGAGCAAAACATCCACTTAATGATTAAAGATGATGGCATCGGTTTTGAATTAAAAAGTGATTATCCTGATCATTGGGGAATTCAGGGCATGCATGAAAGAGCTAAACTGGTTGATGGAGAATTTATGGTCCGTAGCCAGCTCAATGAAGGAACAGAGATTATTCTCAGTATTCCATACGTAAGAGGGAAAAGCCGTTGAAGATTTTGATTTGTGATGATCAAGCCATTGTGCGAGATGGTTTGGCGATGCTCCTAAAACTTGATCAAGAGATTGAAGTCATCGGCACGGCCGAAGATGGTGAGGCGGCGCTAAAGTTTATCGTTGAACACCAGACTGATTTGGTGCTGATGGATTTAAATATGCCTGGAGTCAACGGAATTGAAGCCACCCGCCGAATTAAAAGCCACGATCCTAAGGTAAAGGTGTTGGTCCTTACCACCTATGACGATGATCAGTGGATTTTTGATGCGATTCGGGCAGGGGCTTCCGGCTATTTGCTAAAAGATACACCACATGCAGAAGTCGCGGCCGCCATTAAAGGGACCGTTGCAGGCAAAGCCTATACTGACCCGATTGTGACTGAAAAACTCATGCAAGCAGTGGTCAATCAACAGCTGCAGCCGGTGACTTTGATTACGGACAAGCTGACCGATCGAGAAGTTGATGTGCTAAAAATTTTAAGTCGAGGGCTAACCAATGCCAGTATCGCAGAGGCGTTGCATTTGTCAGAGGGGACGGTGCGCAACCATATCAGCTCGATTCTGGCGAAACTCGAAGTGTCAGATCGGACGCAAGCGGCCGTGATTGCGATTCAACACGGCCTTGGCTAGCTTATTCTAGGGTTTCAACCAGCACAAACGTCTCACCACCAATCATGTACGAATTGAACTTATCTGGGGTAAAGTTTTGATTCGTTGCCCCTTTTAGCGGAATGATATAACTGCCACCATTGGGCGTAATTGTCTGGCGGGTGCCGTCTGAATGGATGAGGGTTGCCGAGTCACTGACTGCCAATATCGATGCGGTCTGTTCTGTCCCAAATCGGTTCCAAATGCCCAGCACCCGCTGTTTTGTGTCGAGCCGATATAGACCGATGATTTCAATCGGCTGGCCCAAAGGTGTGGCGTCACCCTGACGCGTGCGCCAATAGGGGACCCCTTCACCAATGTCATTGGTCAAAATTTGAAATGCGGCCAGCGACTTCGGCCGGGCGGTGCCAGCCTGTGGATGCTGGCTAAAGCAAACGGCATCAGACTGATTACGAAAAAGCCCATACGCATCGCCCGCACACGGTTTGCCATTGAACTGGCCGCTACCATCGCACAGTTCACCGTTGTGAGGTGGGAAATCTGTAAAAGCGGGCTGATTGCCGCATCCGTCGAATAGTTGAAAATGGAAAATCGCATCAGCCCCAGCATATCGGCCGTAAAAGGCTGACTGAATGATATAATCGCTTGTTTCAACCAGCGATCCTCTAAACTGGCTGGTGCTGTCCCAAACCGGCCCTGGATAATCATCCCAAACTGGTACGCCTGACTCGTTAAGCCAAACGTTTTTCGCCAAACCGTGTTCAGCCATATCTTTTTTAGCTTTCCAAATATGGAACCAAGATTGCCAAGAATTAGAGTAACTGTGGGTTGCAAAAATATCGTGGAAGTAGCCATGCGCGGCCGCATCTGGATCGTTTTGTAGAATGTTTAAAAGCTTGGGGTAATACTCAGGATCGTCAACATTGGCTAACCCACCACTGAGAACAATCGCATTGGGGTCAGCTTGTTTGGCTGCCATATAGCCAACTTTTAATAGGCGGCCGTAATCTTCTTGAGTCCCATCCCAAAAGATCGCAAAATCAGGCTCATTCCACATTTCCCAGTGAGTAACGCCTGCTCCGGCAGGCCAGCTGTTTTGTGTCGCTAGCAATCCACCTGGCTTATACCGATTAACCGCCGCGTAAACATAAACGGCCCATTTGTTATTGGGGTTAATCGTTTTGCTGGTGCCATACACATCGCTGCCATCTGAAAATATAGGGTCATGAACACCTTGTGGGGTAGCGGTTTGTATACTGCGTAATTGGATAGGGCCTGAAGGATCGACTGTTTCTTTTATTTCATTAAAGGTAGGAGCACGGCCGTTTAGATAAAATCCTGGAGTTCCGAGCAAGATCGCGTTGATGTTAAAGCCATTGGCTAAATCACCATTCACAATTTCATCGTGTTCAGACCAGTCAAAGTTACCTTGTGAGGTTTCAACCCGATGCCAATAGAACGGCCAGCGGTTCCAGGCTGCACCGGTTGATTTCCCGGCAGCGAACATATCGCTATCGGCCGGGTGATCAACTGAATTGATAAAGTTTATTCCCCACGCTAAGCTTTTAGGCTGGACGTTTGGCGCTCCTGATGGAGTTTGAATAATCGGCAAGTAGGCAATGATTTCTAGCTCGCTTTGAGCTGAAACCATTTCTGGCTGACCTTTTCCAGCCGTGATAGAAAATAGACAAAGAAGACTGACGAATAAAACTGGCAGATAGCTTTTTCTCATATTTTAAATGTTAGCTTGGAAACCTAATCGATAGATAAAAGCTTCGTGAACAGTCTTAAAACACCCTGATTAAGTGACTGAAAAAATTCAAAGATAAACTTACTAAACAAATTGCCCAGATATCTCCGATTGTATTTGTACATACTACACATATGGAATAAAATATTTTCCGCACTTGGGAAAAACCCTTAAAAATTATTTTAAATTGATAAATCGACATATGCACAAGATGGCTCGTACTATTCAGTTGATTCAGGCACCCCCTATCAAAGCTTTTTGGTTGGCCCCTGCATCAGTGGCCCTCAAGTGTGTTATCGATATTAAAATAAACAAACTTTGATCATAAAAAGACCCAGTAAATGATGCTTGGGTCTTTTTGTTTTATCCCATACTGAATCTCTACCAATCTAGTTTAAGGAAGGTACAAATGGAAATTACTGTTACTGTAAATGGCAAAACGCACACGCGTGATGTGGAGCCTCGCAGGTTGTTGACCGATTTTCTTCGGGAGGACCTAAATCTCACCGGGACCAATATCGGTTGTGATACCAGTCAATGCGGCGCGTGTACTGTACATATGGATGGAATGGCAGTTAAATCTTGCACTTGCTTGGCTGTTCAGGCTGATGGTGCAGATGTTATGACAATTGAAGGCTTGGCTGGCAGTTCAGATGATAAGTTGCATCCGATGCAGCAAGCTTTCTGGGATGAGCATGGCTTGCAATGTGGTTATTGCACCCCCGGCATGATCATGTCTGCAACAAAATTGGTTGAGAACAATCCAAATATGACCGAAGAAGAAATTCGTCACGGTCTTGAAGGAAATATTTGCCGCTGTACAGGTTACCAGAACATCGTTAAAGCTGTTCAAACCGCTTCGGCCGCAATGTCAGGAGGTGACTAATGTCTAAATATATGGGCAAGTCGATCAAACGAGTTGAGGACCCTCGCTTTATTCAGGGTAAAGGCAAATATGTTGCTAACCTAAAACTCAATAACATGGCGTATGCAGCGATTAAACGCAGCCCTTACGCACATGCAACGATTAATAGCATTGATGCAAGCGAAGCTTTGGCAATGGAAGGTGTAATCGCTGTATACACTGGCCAAGATCTGGTTGAGGCTGGTATCGGTTCGCTTCCATGTGGTTTTAATCCACCTGACATTAAAACCGCTCCTCACTTGCCACTGGCGGCCGATAAAGCCCGTCATGTAGGCGATGGTGTCGCCATGGTTGTGGCTGAAAGCGTGTATATCGCTTATGACGCCCTTGACCTAATCGAAGTCGATTACACACCGATGGATGCGGTTGTTGACGCAAAGAAAGCGACAATGCCAGGTGCACCTCAAGTTCATGACGAAATTCCAAACAACACCAGCTTCCACTGGCCATTGGGAACCCCTGATGAAGTCAATGAAGTTATGGCTAAAGCTGACAAAGTAATCGAGCTTGAACTCGTCAATCAGCGTTTGATTCCAAATGCGATGGAGCCACGCGCTTGTGTGGCTGAATACAACGAATTTACTGATGAAATGACCGTTTGGACAACCAGCCAAAACCCTCACATCATTCGATTGTTGATGAGTATGGCGACACTGGGAATTCCAGAAAACAAATTGCGTGTGATTTCACCCGACGTTGGTGGCGGATTTGGATCGAAAATTTTCCATTATGCGGAAGAAGTGCTCATGCCGTTTGCTACGCAACGTCTAGAGCGCCCAGTGAAATGGGTTTCCTCTCGTTCTGAAGCATTCTTGACAGACGCTCACGGCCGTGATCATGTAACACACTGTAAATTGGCGATGTCCAATGAAGGTGAGTTCCAAGGCTTATATGTGAGCACTTATGCAAACATGGGCTCGTATCTGTCAACATTTGCTCCGATGATTCCAACCGCTTTGTACATCACCCTGTTCTCTGGGTTGTATAAAATCCCGGTAATCTTTGGTGAAGCATTTGGAACGATGACTCACACGACACCGGTTGATGCTTATCGTGGTGCTGGTCGGCCAGAAGCAAGCTATCTATTAGAAAGATTGGTAGACATGGCGGCTCATGAGCTGAATATGGACCCGATTGCGCTCCGTCGCAAGAACTTCATCCAGCCGGAAGAATTTCCATATCAGACCCCTGTTGCTCTTGTTTATGACAGTGGTGAATACGACAAACTCTTTGACAAAGCGGTTGAAGTTTCAGGCTATGAAGAGCTCAAAGCTCGCCGGGATGCGGCTCGCGCTGAAGGACGTTTGGTTGGGTTAGGTGTTAGCGGTTGTATCGAGGCTTCTGGTCCTGCTCCATCACAAGTGGCGGTTGGCTTAGGCGCTGGTGTTGGTCTGTGGGAATCGGGCATTGTCCGGGTTCATCCATTAGGCAAAATCACCGTCATGACCGGTTCGCATTCGCATGGTCAAGGGCACGAAACGGCCTTTGCACAGATTGTGGCTGATGAACTTGGTATCGACTACAAAGATGTTGAAGTGATTCATGGTGACACCGGCCGGACTCCGTTTGGTTTAGGTACATACGGCTCGCGTTCTGCTTCAGTCGGTGGTTCTGCTCTGGCCGTAAGCTGCCAGAAAATTCGTGACAAAATGACTAAGATTGCGGCTTATCAGTTAGAAGCGGCCGTTGAAGACATGGTTTATGATCGCGAAACGGGATCGATTTCTGTAAAAGGATCTCCAGATAAATCACGTGGTTTCGTAGACATCTGTGTTTCTGCGCTCACAGCTGATATTCCAGAAGGAATGGAGCCAGGGCTAGAAGAAAGCACATTTTATGACCCAGTAAACTTTACCTTCCCTAACTCAGCTCACATTTCATTGGTTGAAGTCTCCAAAGACACAGGCGAAGTTAAAATTCTGCATTACACCGGCGTTGATGATGTTGGAAACGTAATCAACCCGATGATTGTTGAAGGGCAGATTCAGGGCGGTATCGCTCAGGGTGTTGGACAAGCACTGCTTGAAGCGGCCGTTTATGACGACGATGGTCAGCTATTAAGCGGATCAATGCTCGATTATGCTATGCCACGTGCTGACAATTTCATGATGGCGAACATCGCTCGAACCGTAACACCGTCTCCACATAACCCATTGGGTGTGAAAGGGTGTGGTGAAATGGGAACGATTGCTGCGACTGTCACAGTTGCAAATGCTGTCATGGACGCACTGTCTGAAATGGGTGTTAAACATCTAAATATGCCACATACCGCTTCACAGCTTCATGGTGTAATGGCTGCGGCCGACTAAAAACCAGTGGTCAGTAAACAGTGATCAGTAATCGGTAAAACGTGTTGCTGATCAGCTGAAATGCTGACGAGCTGATAAGCTAAAATCCGGAGAAACGTAAATGTATCCACCAAAATTTGATTACCATCGTGCATCGTCCGTAGAAGAGGCGATCGCACTTCGCAAAGAACACGACGGAAAATTTTTGGCAGGCGGTCATAGTTTGATCCCTGTTATGAAATTACGCTTGGCTGACCCAGGCTGTATTGTTGACATCGGCCGTATTGAAAACCTGAAAGGCATCTGCCCAGATGGCGATTCAGTAAAAATCGGTGCGTTGACCACACACAGCATGGTTGAAAGCTCAAGCGAATTGCCAGATGCACTGCCAGAAGCGGCCGGTTGGATCGGTGATCCAATGGTACGGAATCGGGGCACCGTAGGCGGTAATATCGCACATGCTGACCCAGCTTCTGACTTGCCAACGGTTTTGACCGCATTAGGCGGGTCGATGTCAATTGCAGGCGAAGGGGGCAACCGGAATGTAGACTCTGGCGATTTCTTCACCGGCCTGTTTGAAACAGCGATGGGTGAAGATGAGTTGCTAACTGGTGTTAGTGTTCCTGCTAAAGCAGCTGGAACCGGCACGGCATATGCCAAACTGTTTAACCCAGCGTCACGCTACGCGATTGTGGGTGTAGCTGCCTCAATGAAAATGAACGGAAACGTTTGTGAATCAGCATCTGTTGCGTTAGGCGGAGCAATTCCGGCCGCAAAACGGTGTGGCTCAGTTGAAGCTGCTTTAAATGGCAAAGAGATGAACGCTGACAACATCGCGGCCGCCGCGGCCGCTGTCGCAAACGACTTGGGCGACGACATCCTTAGCGATATTCACGCAAGTGCGGACTATCGCCGGGCGATGGCCGTTGTGTTCGTAAAACGGGCAATTACGAAAGCTGTTGAACGTGCATAACGTTTAAACGGTTTAGTTATAAACAAAAAGGGTGGCGATTGATTTTTTCAATCGCCACCCTTTTTTGTTTGTTGATCAGGTAGAGTGAAGCTATAGGATAACGATCATCCTACTACCTTTCATCAACAAATTATATCGTTTCTGCCAGTGCAGGCCCTGCGTCGTCTAATCCGGAGCTTGTCATAGTCATCAACACATTGACGTCCATGGTTCCTTCGCAAAGACATTGACAAGAGAGTCGATACTCGCCTAAATCACCTTTGTCTTCAAGTTTTCCTTTTTCAGCTTCATTCATTGCTTCTGGTTCGCCAGCGTTAAAGGTAACCTTGCAAGTCGTGCATTTCGCATTGCCGCCGCAGCGATGCAAAATATCGATGCCCTGATTTTCAATAGCGGTTGTTAACCTTGTGCCGTCTGTTACTTCATAACTGTTTTCACCGATGATTAAAGTTGCCATATTGTCTCCTTTTAAAATTACAGCTTAGTTTGGTAAGCACCATAATAGATGTTATCAACTCGTGTTAAATTACACCATTAGAAATGACACAAATTCAGGTGTAACATTTTTCATGCTTATGCGACTTCTTTAATGTCAGGCAGATTTTAATTTGTGGACAAAAAAGAATGACTATTATTAAATTGCCCTATATGGCTCAGAACGACTCCAATCTTAATTTGGACACGCAGACAGAAAATTTCGATTCTTTCTCAGATATCGCTTTGTTGCGACGAGCAGAGAAGCTTGAAGATGAGCCTTTGGCTGAAATTCATAGACGTTATTACACGCCCGTTTATAGGTATGTTGCCTCAAAAGTGGGGGCCGGACAGCTAGCCGAGGACTTTACGGCCGATGTGTTCGTACGGTTTATTCATGCGATACGGCAAAAATCGGCACCCAGCAACAGCGTAAAAGGGTGGCTTTACCGTGTTGCCTCCAATATTGTTAACGACCATTATCGCAAAAAATATCGACGTTCTTATTCAGGCCTAACAGAAGCTGAGCCTTCAAACGATCTGTCACCTGAAGATTTGTTAGATGGGAAAATTAATAACGATGCATTGCGCGAAGCGATTGGGGAACTTTCTAGTGACCAGCAAAATGTTATTTCATTGCGTTTTTCCTTTGGGATGAGTGTGGCTGAAGTAGCGGAGTCTATGGGTAAAAGTGAAACAGCAGTCCGCCAGATCCAATTTCGTAGTGTGCGAAAATTGGCAACAATAATGGGAGTAGATCGGAAATAACCGACCTGCAATAAAATAAAAAGATGGAAGATTACGAAAAATTTGACCAACTAATTGAAAACTTGGACTCTGCTGATTCTGAGATAGATCCAGAGCTGGGCTCTTTATTGCAGATTGTCCAAGGCTTAAAAGAAAATCAGCCTCACCCTTCTGCCGCTGCAAAGATGCGATCACAGCGTCTGATGCTAGCTGAGTCAAAAACGGTTCGCGAGTCGAGTAAAGCACAAAGAATGTCCTTTATCGGCTCGCTTTACGCTTGGGCCGTGCCAGCTGTTCTAATGCTTGCGATAGTTGGGGTTGTTTTTGGGAATTCAAGCAGAGGTGGTATCGAAGAGCCTGCTACTATTCAAAGTGGTTCAGGTGTATTGTCAACCGTTGAACCTGAAGCGGTTCAAGATCCAGCAGCCTCAAACGAGGCTGAAGCTTTGCTCAGCCCTACAGTTACATTAACTGCAACTGTTTCGTTGACTCGTAATGTCCCGATTGAAGATGGCCCGGCCGCTGAGCCACTTCCTGTAGACCTTGTTCCATATCCTTCACCCGAGTCTGAATCACGTGAGTCAGAGCCAGTTATGATTCCTGATGATGAGGGTGGTGAAGTCCCGGTAGCCCCTCAACGGCCGCTTCCCGGTTCTAGTATCGATCCACCTGAAGGTGTGGATATCGACCTGATCGTAACCCCTCGGCCGGGTGACGGCCGCGAAGATGGGCGCAACCCTGACTCCTAGAATCCTAACGTGTTTAAAACTAAACTGTTTAGTCTGATAGAAGTACGTTTAATTTTTGTGCGACAAACTCAGCTAAAATCCGATTCCCTTCTGCGTTTAAGTGCGTATCATCGGCATGGTAAACAAGGTTTTCTTGATCGGCCCAATCTGTTAAAGGTTGGGTCGCATCGATGCAATCGAGATCACGTTCTTCACAAAAATTGAGCATTTCGAGCCTGCCTTTACTTAGCTCTTCAAGTTCTGCCACCGATAATTCAGCCGCCGTCCACTTTTTATAGACTACTTCTTTAGTCGGAATTAGGACGATAACTAATTCGATCCCTTCTTCATTTAGGCGAGATTTTGTTTCGGTGATGGCTTGTTGCGTTAGCGTTTGTCCCTCTTGGTTTTTTTGCGAACCTAAACTAAATGCCTCTTGCATATATGGACGGCCGAACCTGAGCGTGTCAGCTCCGACAGTAACCGCAAATGGATCAGCAAATTGTACGTATTGGCTTGAACCTTGCTGAGCCTGTGCCAAAGCATAGATGATGCTGGCGACGGCCGAATGGCGGCGTAACCAGCCAGGAGGCACACTCTCATCTCCCTTGCGCTCTGTTGCACCGTCACCATACAAAGTCGTAAACCCATAATCGTCATTGAAATCATTGCCATACCACTGCCAAATGACCACTTTGGGCTGATGGGGCAACCCAAAGGTGTTGAGCACATTTTGATGGCTGATCGAGCCAGTTGCTACGAGACCTAAATTCACTACGCTGTAATCGTATTGGGTAGAGAGTAAATCGACCCAGCAATCAGCGTATTCCACATAGCAAAAGGTAAATGAATCACCAACGATGACTGCATCGACGGGCCAGCTCGGCTCCCATGTGGTATCAGCTACTCGAAAACCAACTTTTGAATTGGGATCAAGCCAGTTTTTAGTGGAGATAGTAAGGCCAATGCGAGGGTCAGGATAGTGAAGCTCATTATCGATAGCGGGAGGGGTGATGAGCTGATAGCTGTCATCATCAAACCAGATTTGCTCTGGCAAAATTTTTGCCGCTGAGAAAGGATGTCGCTTCACATCACGCATCGGGGCTGTGATGGTATAGGGGAAAGCTGTTGCCCCTGCTCTTAGAATAATTTCGATGAGCAGCCACGCAACAAGCAGGCCCCCTGCCGAAAGGATAATGGGTTCAATAAATCGACGCATCGGCCGAGTTTACTGGATTACTTTTTGCTCCGCATTACTCTTTCGACTTTTGATAGAAAGCCAATATTAATCGAAATCTAGCCACAGCTCCTGTTCTTGTGGCTCCCAATAATCAGTCGTCACCGTATTCGGCTCAAATAGGGCATATGGATCAACTTTTTTATAGGTTTCATAAGGGCCAGACCAATCTTTACGGCGTTCTTTATAGGTATGGTGGCCTGCTAATGATCGAAACTCGAAGAGCATTATATATGTCCCTTCAGGATTCCCGTCACGGTCAGTTTGTCTGTAATATCGTGCAGATTTCCACTCTGGGAATAAGTCTGCATGATGGGTTTTCACAAACGCAAACCAATCGCGAATCATTTGATGGTGTGCGGCTTCATTCCCTTTTGCTATGCGCCAAGTTTCATATTCGATAAAGCTCATTTTGCCTCCACTTCGTTTAGGGTTTAGTTAGAAGGCGTTATAGCTCTGATAATTGATTACAGCAAATTGAAGCTTGCGAATTATCCATAGACCGGTGCGAGATTCGGTTTATGTTTTACTTTTGGGCAAGTTGGCTAGATAGTTGCGTATTGAAGCTGAATTTCGTAATGCCTCATTGCTAAGCTCTGTTTTTTCGTTTGTCTCAGGGTCTGTGGGATGGAGGGTAAATTCTCCATCGAAGGTCTGCTGAGCTGAAATCGCTTTTTGATCCCAATCGATGACGGTTACTAAACAGTCTACGTTTGCCCCTTTCCAGTTAGATTCGCGGTCACAATCAACCCAAACAACCGTTTCCACCTCATCGAAATTTTCAGTAACCATATTTGCAGGCAGAGATTGCTGAATCGAGTCAAGCTGATTGGTGTCTAAATCAATGACGACCATCCGGCCGACAGTGGGATTTGATTGTAAATCTGACTTAACGAGATCCGCTGATGTGAACTCACGTAATTCTCTTTCTCTCTCTGCTTGCGGGAAAAGAGAGAAAACCAAGGTGCCGATGATGGCTAGGGCCACAAGTGCACCTAAAATCATCAAACGCTCTTTTCGATTGACCTTGCTCTTTTTAACGTTTTCTAGTGAAGTCGGCCGACGGAAATTTCGCCCCCACCATTCCCCATTGTTGCTTGGTAACAGCTCCCAACCATCATGCTTTAATGTTTGGACAAGCTCGTTGAGAATATTTTGTTGACCTGAATTTCCTTTTTGTGGGGTTAGTCCGGCTCTAGAGTTATTTGGCATGGGAAGTCTTTCAGATTTCCCTGCGATATAAATCTTGCCAAATTCATTGGCTTCAGCCACAAACTGAATCCACATGAGCCGAGTTCCTAAGCCTGAGCCTCTCGTTGCTTCCCGGCCGTCATCGATAATTTGAAATCTTATTTGGCAATATTCCCATTCATTGTTAGACATTTTTATTACTTCCGAAATCTATCGTTACAAACATCTACGTTGAAATTAGGAAAAGGTATTAAAAAGCTGCCCAGTTTGAGTTTGCTCCTATAGGGTTGTTATTCGGCCGTTTTTAACTGTTCTAATCCCCGGCTAGAAACTTTAAGCAAAACTGATGGCAGTTGGGTAGGAGAGTCGCTACTGCTTAAGCCTAACCAGCTGCGCATCATCGTAATCATCGGTAAATAAAGCTTGGTGGGTTCATCTTCCGTTTCTGGTGGTGGATAAGAGCCACCGGGTGGAATATCAGGGATTTCTTCAGATAGCTCCACATCAACTGTGGCGTTATCACGATTAAGTATATAGCTATATACCTCAGTAGATGAGGAGACCCATGCCTCGTCAGTGCCGCCTGGGCCATAATTGCCCCAAACATAATCAAGCACACTCATCATGCTAATTTCGTGGTTACCATGTGCCAGGGTGTTATACCAAAAGCGTCTATCTTCGTTGCTATTATTTGCCATCCAGTCAAGTTTGCCTATGACGGCCGCTGGGTTTGTTTCAATTGAAATGTCACGGCCGATTTTGTTGCGGCCTGCTATCGGCTGAGCAGTATTAGTTTCATCGGTAGAAAACGGAGCATCACCTGTCACAACTAACATGAAATCATTGCCGGTTTCGATTAATTTTAGATCAGTCGTTTCAGTCGCTTCAGCAAAAGGAGCATCATAAGCGGATGAAAAGTTCGGTGCAGCAAAAACCATCAATTTAAATTGTGGGATAAGCGAACGTGCAATGCCAGCTTCAAGTCTCGTTTGCCCATCTAGAATGTCAGCTTTGTAATCTGCGGCCGTCGGATTAGATGTTTCAAACCGTTCATGGTTCCACGAGTGGTTGCCTAATGCCCATCCATCTAAAAGGAGTGTATCGTTCATAAATGGCTCATCGACAATCCAGTCCTCTTGGCGATCTTTATCAAAATCTTTGGCAATAATGAAAATTGTTGCAGGCCAGTTTTTATCCCTGAACGCTTCAATCGCAGGTATGAGATTGACATTGTCGTCAAAACCATGCGTCCATGCCCACTGCTTGTCATTTAAGAGGTGCGCTTTTTCCACATCGCATAGGTTGGCTAAGTTCGTCCCCGGCGTCAAGATCAAAGAAATCTCATCTGCCTGTGTTGTGACCATAAGATTTGCACCCACCCGGGTATGCTCTAGAGTCGTTTCGCCTTGGATAATCGTAAAATCTGATGAGTCATTGACTTGAATAAGCAGCGTTAAATTATTGAAATACAGTTCAGGGACGGCTGAACGGTCAATTGAAATATTGCAGCTTATCTGTTCTTGAGATTTGCCGACAGATGGAGAAAATAGGGCAAAAAGAGCAGCCAACGCTATCGGAAAGATAATAAATTTTTTGTGCATAAATGGGTCCTAACGGTAAGCCGGTGCATAAGGTTTTAAATTCGTACCTTTAAGATTCTAATTGTTATAAATGGAAAAACAATAAGCTTGCGCTCATTAATATGGGCAATTATTCCCGACCAACCCGAAAGTCATGCAAGCAATTATTGTTCATCTTATGCTAAAAACGGCTATTTTTTTGGATTTAATCGCCAGAAACCGGTTCTGTACGTGCTTTAATTTCGGCCGTTTTTTGCCGGAACTTCTGAACATTAGCTAGCTTAATATCTTCATAGCCGCGAATGATGTCAGGTGTTTCGGCTAAGGCGATTGCTCGATCGTAGGTCTGGGCTGAAAGGGTTGCCAGCTCTTGGTCGATCATCGATTTATATTCGGCTGGTAGTTGTTGTTCTGCACGTCGCACGTCCGCTTTGCCAAAGATATCGAACGCAGACCCGCGCAAGAATTTCATAGAAGCTAAAACTTTAAAAAGCGGTCGAATCCATGCCCCAAGAGCGATTTTGTTCTTCATTCCCATCGCACGCAGCAACGGTGGATGCAGCATAAATTTCACTTTCGCCGCTGTGCCAAACTCGTGCTCAAGCTTGTCAGAAAACGAGCTTTTTATTTGTAGCCGAGCCACTTCATATTCGTCTTTATAGGCCATTAGCTTAAACAAATACCGGGCAACTGCCTGACTCAGGCGACCGTCTTGGCTTGCACCCAGATCGCTTTCGGCCGCAATTACTCTAGCGACATAACCCGCATAACTTTGGGCATAAGCTTGATTGGTGTGCGCGATAAGTTCCGGGATACGGATGGCTAACAGGCGGTGTAGCTCACCATCTGCCCCAATAGAATCGAGGATGGTTTGAGCCTCAGCGCTTAATTCAGGTGCAGGTGCCTTGCTCTGGGCTTGATCAAATAAATTGTCAATCGCTTTTGGGTCAATGGCCAGCATGCGGCCGACTCTAAATGCCCGCTTATTCTTTTCGGCCGACACCCCATTTAGCTGAATTGCATGTTCAATCGCAACCGCTGTAATCGGCATAACGCCTGCCTGATAGGCGGCTCCGATTGTCATTATATTCGCCTGAATATGGCTGCCAAATAGCTTTTCACTGATTGCAATTGCATTAAAATAAATATTTTGCTCAGGCGACGTGACCATCTCTAAACGATGGCGCAGCATATCGTTTTGTGGGAACTGAACTGACTTGTCCCGAACCATCGTGCCGGTTGGTGTTTTACTATCGGACACGATGGCGACTGTGCGCCCTTTTTTCGCCTTTGTAAGATTGGCTTCTGTCGTCCCGCTGAGCAGGTCAAACACGACATACGCGTCAGCCTCACCTTTGCCGATCATGCACGACATAGGCCGTTTGTCATCAGTGACACGAATGTGAGAGACAACGGGTCCACCTTTTTGGCTTAAACCGGTCTGATCTAGCGAGTTGACATGTTTGCCATCAATCATAGCGGCCGTGGCTAAAATCTGATTGATTGTGACGACACCGGTGCCGCCGATTCCTGTCATATACACATTGCCTTCTGATGGGGGGAGCTTGCGTGGTTCTGGCAAGTTATCGAGGCGTTCCAATAGTGAGTCAGGAATTGCGACCGTTTTCTTAACCGGAATATTTGTTGATGGGATGACTGTCACAAACGCCGGACAATCCCCTTTAAGACATGAATAATCTTTGTTGCATGATGACTGATGGATTTGAGTCTTCCGGCCAAACTCTGTTTCAACTGGAAAAACGCTTAAACAATTAGATTTTTCGCCGCAATCTCCACATCCTTCACACACTTCTTCGTTGATCATCACACGCATTGGAGGGTCTTCGACTTTACCCCGTTTGCGGTCTCGCCTTAGCTCAGTTGCGCAAGGCTGATCATAGATAAGAGCCGTAATCCCCTCAATGTCGCGCAAAACCTCTTGGGCTTCCATGAGACGCTCACGCTCCCATACCATAACCCCTTCAGCCCAGCGAGTACTCGCTGGGAACTTCTTTGGATCATGTGAAACGACAATTGTTTTGACAATGCCTTCAGCCTCGAGCGCACGGGTTAACTCTGGTAACGCCATCTCTCCATCAGCATGCTGGCCGCCGGTCATAGCGACGGCACCATTGGCTAGAATCTTGTACGTCATACTCGCTTTCGAAGCCAACGCCTGACGAATCGCCATCGAGCCAGAGTGGGCCAATGTACCGTCTCCAATATGTTGGAAAATATGATCAACGTCGCTAAACGGTGAGGCACCAACCCACTGCGCCCCTTCGCCTCCCATTTGGGTGACACCAGTAACGTTTCGATCCATCAAAATTGAGAGGGTTGAGCAGCCGATGCCACCGCCTTGTAAGGACCCCTCAGGTGCAACGGTCGAGGCATTATGTGGGCAGCCGGAGCAGAAATAAGGGGTACGAGCCGGAATTGCAGCCCCGCTCATGTCTAAGCTAATCGAAACGGGTGGGGCGATAATCTCGTTTAATCGGCTGCTAAATGCTTCGGCCGGAATTTTGCCGGACAGCCGTTTGGCTAATAGCTCAGCGATTTGGTCCGCATCCAATTCATAGTCACCCCGCACCAAAAACTCACCATTTTCATCTTTTTTGCCGACAATTGGCGGTCGCTCAGCTTCGTTATAGAGCGCCTCACGCACGAACATTTCAACAAACGCCCGTTTTTCTTCGATGACAAAGATTTGCTCGAGCCCTTTTGCAAACGTTTTGAGAATCGTTTCTTCGATCGGGTATAGCATTCCGATTTTGAGAATACGGATGCCATATTGGTTAAGTTTCTCACCGGTCAGCCCCAGCTGATGGAGGGCTTCCATCACATCGTAATAAGTTTTTCCGGCACAGATGATGCCGATCCAATCGCCATTTGAGCGTGCAACGATCTGGTTGATGTTATTGACGGCCGCAAAGCGTTTCGCCGCTTCGAGTCGCCCTTCATAGATTTCACGCTCTTGATTTAGCGAGTGGGGGGCGAGAAGTGCTGGGTTCTGGGTTGGTGACCACGGCCGACCTTGATAGACAAAATCAGGCGTGCTGATTGTCATCGGCCGAATATTGGCGGTTTCAAATGAGTCCGCCACATTGGTCACAAACTTTAATCCGACCCATGAGCCAGAATAGCGGGACATCTCAAGCCCTAAGCGGCCGTATTCCATGACCTCTTGTACATTGCCTGGGTAAAGCACTGGCATCTGAGCATCGTATAGTGCGATTTCAGAGTGGGACGGGATCGTTGATGATTTAGCAGTCGGGTCGTCTCCCGCTAACGCCAAGACACCTCCATATTTTCCGACGCCGGTTGTTTGCGCATGTTTAAAAATATCGCCACTGCGGTCAACCCCTGGCCCTTTGCCATACCAAATGCCTAAAACACCGTCATATTTTGGCTGGGGCAGTAAGTTAGCGATTTGGCTGCCAAGCACGGCCGTGGCTGCCAAATCTTCGTTAACTCCGGGAATAAAAACGATCTCATGGGCATCCAAGAGCTCTTTTTGCTGTTGCAATAGCAGGTCATACCCGCCCAATGGCGATCCGCGATAGCCAGAAATAAAGGTGGCTGTCTTTAGTCCGGCCGCCTTATCCGCTTTGTATTGGTCAACCGGAATACGCATCAGGGCTTGTACACCTGAAAGAATAATGGTGCCTTCTTCTTGCGTATATTTATTATCGAGCGAAAAATGGGTCGTTAACGGGGTCTCTTCTGCCATATGCTTTTCTCCAAGCGGGGTAGGTTCCTTTATTTGGCCAGCTACAGTCTGTTAAAGATTATGGTGCAATCTTTAAACGAATGCGAGAGCCAAGCTTTCAGCGATCATAGCGGGCTTTTCGACCCCATCGATTTCGATCGTATTTTGGGTTTTGATTAAATAGCGTCCTTCACCTTTTTGTGTGACTTCCATTAATGTTGCCCGCATCCGTACTTGAGAACCGGCCGGGACCGGGTTTAAAAAGCGTACTTTGTCTGTACCGTAGTTAAGTACATGCTTTGCTCCCTTAGGTAAAGTCCCGATTTGGGCCGAAAGCATAGGTAAAAGTGAAAGGGTTAAATAGCCATGTGCAATCGTTGTCTTTAATGGGCTTTCAGCCTTGCACCTCTCAATATCAACGTGTATCCATTGATGATCCCCGGTTGCATCTGCAAATGCGTTAATGCGCTCCTGGTCGACAGTTACCCAATCTGAAACCCCAATCTCTTTGCCAATAAATTCAGAAATTGTAGAAAAATTATAGTCACTCACGGGAATCTCCTTTGAAGTAGATAGAAGTAGATGTTAGTAAACAGAGGTCAGAGGCTAGAGGATTTAATAACCGCAGATAAGGCTCATATCCAATAAACGTCTCGTTACTCTTTGTATTTATTTTTAACCTAATAGGATTATACGGAATGGGTAAAAAAATTGCTTATCAAAGTTCTCAATTTATAATGCCAAGCATGCTTTTTTCAACACTTGCGCAAATCGATCCACATCTAACATCTGGTTATCTTGTCTTAGGCTATGCAGTTATGTGGCTTGTCGGTTTTATCTATGTCATATCCCTCTGGGTGCAACAGCGCAACATGCAGCGAGATATCGATTTGATGAAGCAAATCTTGGCTGATTCTGATTCAGAAAAGTAAATGTCTGAGAACCTCCCCCCTCACTCAGCCACTCAAGAGCCTAATTCTCAAAAACCAACACCAAACTCATGGGATGGGTTTATTCAAGCCTCAGGCGTTATCTTGGCAATCTCTTATCCTGTTTTAGCTTTGTCTACAGGATTTCGAGCCATTTTCCGCCTTTTCTTTAAAGAGGGGATCACCGACTATTGGCCGCCAGCAATGAGCCTCGTTGCGGCTCTGAGTTATTTGATTGCAACATTTGGAATTGTTTATCGCGAAAAATGGGGGAAAAATGCGTGGTGGTTGTCTGTAGGGGTTTTAGGTTTTGAAACAGGTTGTACCCTAATTGTAGGAGTCCTCAGTTTTGTTTATCCTGACTTGATTGGTCGGACAGTATGGCGTCATTTTGGAGCAGATTATGGCTTCTTCCCGCTATTTCAGCCGCTACTCGGTTTAGCATGGCTGTTCAACAAAGACGTCCGCCGTTCCTATGGGTTTTCAATTTAGTTTTCTAAACTAGCGGTTTTCTAACCAGCTTTTTAGCCGTTGAAATTCTGACTCAGCCTGCTGAAATTCTACTTGTGCGGCACCCATGTCCTCTTTGATTCCCATCTTCTCTAATTTGTCACAAACTTCTGATAGCGGAACTGCTGCAACGCTGGCAGCTCCTCCTTTCATTTTGTGGGCCGCATTCTTTAATTGCACATAATCTTGATTTTTAATCGCTTCATCCATCATTGTGATCTGATTCACGGAATCTTCGACAAATAGTTCAATAAGCTCGGGCAGCATCTCTTCTGCATCTTCCATGTCCATCCCTAACATTTCCGCAAACATGCCAAAGTCTATTGGAATTTCTTGGGCTGGCGCTTCAGCTTGAGCCGCCTCTTCAAAACTTTCGATCGCTTTAACAGTAACAGGCACCAAATGCTTACATGGTGTTTCTTTAATTGCCTCAATTAAGCGAGCTACACGTACGGGTTTACTAATATAGCCATCCATACCGGCGTCAAGATATCGTTCGCGATCACCTTTCATAGCATGGGCTGTAACTGCAACAATCCGCGGCCGTTCAAGCTCTGGATATCTCTCGATAATGTGCTTGGTAGCAGTTACCCCATCCATCTCAGGCATTTGTATATCCATAAAGATCAGATCGTACTTTCGTCTGTTTTGTGCTTCTAAAGCTTCTACTCCATTTGTCGCTTGGTCGACTTCATACCCCATTCTCAGCAGCATTCGTGATGCAACTTTAAGGTTGATTGCGTTGTCGTCGACCAGCAGGATGCTGATTGGGTGCCTTTTTGCTAAATCTGTGTCGAATATTTGAGAATGAGACATAATGAACTTTTTCGCCTAGATATCATGTGTGCTACTGCTGATGCGTTGCCAATTTGTCAAAAAGTTTAAGCTGTATAAACGCAAAAGTCAGTAGAGTTTTGGTCACGGTGCCGCCCCCAATTGAAAATAGGTTGTAGTTAAATAAACTGTTCTAGTCGCAGCGCTTAACCTTCTCTTGCTTAATACCCTGCTGCACGTTATTTTGTTCTCGCCTGTTTTAGCGGCGAGCATGACGTTATCTATCGTATAGACTCTCTATTTGTACCGTGATATTCGTTTTTAGTTTTCGATGAATTCTTCGGCAAGAATATCGTGCATAATATCAAGCACTCGATTTAACTCTTTGTCATTAAGCTTGACATGTGTACGCAGATGATCCATCACAAAAGCTTCTGCTTCTGTATCGATTTGGCGTAGGGTTAAAAAGTTGAGCCACTCACGAGAGGCCTCGTCATCAAAGCATAGGAAATCTTTCATTGCATTTACTCCACCCCCCTTGCAAAATAAAAGTCAGGTTACCCTAAAAATTGGTTGCGACTAAAATCGCTTTGACTTAATTGCGGGAGAATCTAAGTTCCTTTATTAAAACGTTTCGGGTAAATTCAATCAATGGCTCATGTGGGCTGGGTAATGAGAGATATTAGGAGTCAGGGACCGCAGGGAAAATAGTATGGGCAATGTGTAAATGATAAAGGAGGCAAATGATTAAGAAAAATATTTTTGCAGTCATTCTGGCGGCCGGTGCCAGCAGTCGAATGGGAACGTCAAAGATGGCTCTGAAATGGGCGTCTACAACGGTGCTCGAAACGACAATATCAAACGTTAAAGGGGCGAGTGTGTCTGATATTTTGCTGGTTACCGGCGGGTACTTAGACTTGATTCAAAATTTGCCGGGAGTGATTGAAACAGATCAGGTGCACAATCCTGACTATGCATCGGGTGAAATGATTTCATCGATCAAACTGGCTCTTGGCTATTTACAGCGTAGCAATGGCATTCCAGATGCGGTTTTGGTTTTGCCTGGGGATATGCCTTTGATATCTTCTCAGTTGATTGATCAAGTTGCAGCTGATTGGCTGGAATCTCCCCATAAAATTGTAGCTCCTGTTTTCGGTAAGCAGAGAGGGCACCCGGTGATTTTTCCATACAGTCTATTTGCGGAATTTGAAACGTTACCGGCCGACGCTTCTCCGCGTGACCTAATCAAAGCAAATGCTCACTTGCTCAAGTTGGTCCCCATTGATGATCATGCGGTCGTTGTTGATGTAGATACTCCGGCCGAATATGAAAAACATCGGCCGGAATCAACTCCCTTAGATTAATGGGTTAGCTGCGCCTGGCTTGTATCACTTCAGCCATGACTGAAAGAGCAATCTCTTCAGGATTTTGCGCCTTGATACTTAATCCGATTGGTGCGTGGATCTTATCGATCTGGTCTTGACTAAAGCCAGCTTCTAATAGCCGCGCGACTCGTTTTGCATGGGTTTTCTGACTGCCCAATGCACCGATGTAAAAAGCGGCCGAGCCTAAAAGCTCATGTAATGCTGGATCATCGATTTTTGGATCGTGAGTCAGCAGAGCAACGGCTGTATTTTCATTGATTTTAACTTCGCCTAATGCGACTTTGGGCCATTTTTGAATGAGTTTGTCGACATCTGGGAAGCGCTCGTCACTCCCAAACCCTCTTCGAGGGTCAATCACAATCGTTTGATATCCCAATATTTTTGCCATTTGAGTGAGTGCTACAGCGATATGTACTCCACCGATCATGATGAGCTGAGGCGCTGGTAGAAAAACTTCCACAAATAGTTCACTGCCGTCTCCTAACTCAACCAGCTGACTTTTACCCGATTGCATTGTTTTCAAAGCAGCCTCGGCCGCTTCTGGATGGGGTTTGCCTGCTATAACCTGTTCCCTATCTGTTACAAATTTTAGCCCGACGAGGTCGGCCGTAGGTGATGAAACAATCGTTCCCACCGATCCAAATCGATCTTGCTCAATAATATTGCGCACAGACGAGTAAATATCATTGTCAAGCATTTCAACAAAGACCCGAATATTTCCACCACATGCGAGGCCAACCTCCCACGCTGTTTCATCTGCTACGCCAAACTGCAGTAACTTGCCTTGATCATTTGAGATCGACTCAACCGCTTCATCAAAAACCGCTCCTTCAACACAGCCCCCACTCACCGACCCTGAGATGTTTCCGGCCGGAGTAATTGCCATCTTTCCACCCGCTTTTCGGGGTGCTGACCCCCATGTTTGAATCACAGTTGCTAATCCAACCGTCTCTTTATTGCTCAACCATTTATCGATATCTTGGATAACTTCTTGCATTCTATATTTCCAGCCTCTTCAAAATTATTCGTTTTGTGCAAATTCGTAAACGACAATGATAAGTATAGCTAACCTCTTGAATTCTCGATTTGTTGTTTGTGTACTGTATAGATTTACGCATGAGGCATTTCAAGAAAATAACAAAGTGTGCAAGGGTTCTTAAAAACCTGTTGCGCTAACTCATTTACTGACTATAATTTTTCGTTGGTTATGGTCTGTCCCCAGACTATAAAATTTTTATCATCCCACACATACTTTGACAAAATCAGATGTGCCAAAAAACATGCTTTAAAGCAGGTGCATTAGTGCACCTTTGCATAATTGGTTCTGATTTTGGATGAGAAGTATGGAGGTCCAATTGTCATTTAAATGAAAATGATATTTGGAACAAACAAACACAGGAGTAAATAATGCCCGTAATTTCTATGAAGGCGCTGCTTGAAACCGGTGTTCACTTTGGTCACCGCACACGCCGCTGGAATCCGAAAATGGCTCAGTACATTTTCACCGAACGGAATGGAATTCATATTCTTGACCTTCAACAAACGATTGTCTTGATTGATGATGCCTATAACTTTATTCGTGACACGGTTGCGGCCGGTGGTAACGTATTGTTTGTTGGCACCAAACGTCAGGCTCAAGACACGATTGCAAAAGAAGCGCAACGTGCAGGACAACCTTACATTAACCAACGTTGGTTAGGTGGTACGTTAACGAACTGGACCACAATTCGCCAACGTTTAAACCATCTCGACAAACTTGAAAAACAGCGTGATGCAGGTGAATGGGAAGGCTTAAAAAAGAAAGAGCGTTTGATGCTCGAACGTGAGATCAACAAATTAATGCTTCGCCTAGGCGGTTTGCGTAATTTGACTCGCTTGCCAGAAGCGGTTTTTGTAGTTGACGTTAATAACGAAGACACGGCCGTCCTAGAAGCGAACAAACGTGGTGTACCAGTTGTGGGGATGGTTGATACCAACTGTAATCCAGATCTAGTTGACCTCGTTATTCCAGCAAATGATGATGCCATTCGTGCGATCAAATTGATTTGTAGCCGCATGGCTGATGCTGCTCTTGAAGGGATAAACATGCGCCAAGATGCATCTCTTGACTCTGATACGCCTAGTGCTGCAGCAGCGGCCGGTGTATTTGATGGTGTCGAAGGTGATATCGAAGATAGCGAGCTTTTGGGTGATTCAACTCGTGCTCATATTGAAAGCATGACCGTCGAAACAGTTTCTGAAGAACCAGCAGCTGAAGCGGCACCTGCGGCTGAAGCTCCTGCCGAAGAAGCGGCGGCTCCAGTGGAAGCCGCACCAGAAGCAACTGAAGAACCAGCAGCAGCCGAAGAAGCGGCCGCCTCTGAGGATTCAGCAGAAGGGTAATTTCGTCTAACCCAACCGTTTTTAATTAACAGATTTGAATAAGGCGAACCCGACCAGGTTCGCCTTTTCTATGAAATAAAAGAAATAAAAAAATAGCAAACAGGAAGAATCAAAGATTCTTTTTTAACAGGAGATTATTAAGGCAATGTCTAAAGTTACAGCCCAAATGGTAAAAGAGGTTCGTCAAGCTACTGGCGCAGGTATCCTCGAAACGAAGAAAGCCCTTGATGCAGCTGAAGGAAACTTCGAAAAAGCGATTGACTTATTACGTGAGAAAGGTGCAGCACGTGCTGCAAAGCGTGTTGGTCGTGATGCAAATGAAGGTTTGATCAAAATGTATTCGCATCCAGGTGGCCGTATCGGCGTTATGCTTGAACTAAACTGCGAAACTGACTTTGTTGCTCGTAATGAAAACTTTCAATCATTGGCCCATGATCTTGCACTGCAGATTGCTGCAATGTCACCCAAATACTTAAAGATTGAAGATGTTGATCAAGCTGAGTTAGATCGTGAGTTAGAAGTCTTGCGCAACCAAGCATTGGCTGAAGGTAAACCGGAACAAATCGTTGAAAAGATTGTTACCGGCCGGATGAAAAAATTCTACGAAGAAGTTTGTCTTCTCGAGCAGTCGTTTGTTAAAGATGACAGCAAGAAGATAAAGGACTTAGTAACCGAAACAATTAGTGCCACAGGTGAGAATATCATCGTCGGCCGATTCGCTCGATATGAAATAGGCGAATCCCAAGAATAAAAAGAAAGGGCGTAGATTTTCTCTACGCCCTTTTTTTATGTCAGTTTTTAAATACGCATTCAATTAAAAAAGGAGGCTTGAGAACAAATGGCTGAATTAAAATATAATCGAATTCTTCTTAAACTTGGTGGCGAATCGATGGCGACCGAGCAAGGTTTTGGAATAGACCCTAAAGGCGCAACGTATGTAGCTTCAGTAGTAAAAGCTGCACATAGTTTAGGCACTCAGGTTTCTGTTGTTATCGGTGGTGGAAATTTGTGGCGCGGCACAATTGGCATGGAAATGGGAATGGATCGCACAACGGCCGACCATATGGGTATGATCGCGACCGTTATGAATTCGCTTGCCTTGCGTGACGCTTTAGAACGCATTGATGTTCCAACTCGTGTTCAAACCGCTTTTGAAATGCGAGCCATCGCAGAGCCATATATTCGACTCAAAGCGATTCGCCATATGGAAAAAGGACGTGTAGTTATCTTTGGTGGTGGTACTGGAAATCCTTATTTCACTACAGATTCGGCCGGTGCCTTGCGCTCAAACGAGATTAACGCTCAAGTATTAATCAAGGGAACTAAAGTTAACGGCGTTTATAACGCTGACCCGATGAAAAACCCTGACGCCGTCAAGTATGACAAACTAAGTTATATCGAAGCGTTGAACTCTCGACTGAAGGTGATGGACTCTACCGCAATCTCATTATGCATGGATAATGAAATGCCAATCGTTGTTCTAGATTTATGGGAAAAAGACTCAGTTACCCGGTTGCTTACCGGTGAAAATGTTGGCACAACTATTTGCTAGTAGCGAAAATTGATTGAGCTAACACAGGGTGGGGTGGTTGAAATTCTTTGCGCCTATGGTACTATCGCTGTTGATAATTTAAGGTTTTCTGGTAACCTGACATCGGAGAACAAGCCATTCCATTAAAGAGAGAAAAAACATGATAGATGATCTGTTAGAAGACGCGGACAGCCGGATGGCTGGAGCGATCACAGCATTGCAAGGGGATTTAGATTCATATCGAACTGGGCGGGCCTCACCAGCACTTTTAGACCGTTTGGTCATTGAAGTATATGGCTCTCCACTAAAGTTGAATCAGCTCGCCGGTGTATCGGTTCCTGAGCCACAGCAGCTTCTTATTCGACCTTATGATGCAAGCTCGGTATCAGCTATTGAGCGTGCGATTTTGAAATCAGAATTAGGGTTAACGCCTAATAGTGACGGTAAAATAATAAGGTTGAACATTCCACCTTTAACTGAAGAACGTCGGCGTAAGTTGGCGAAGCAGGTTAGTTCACGTGTTGAAGACGCGAAGGTTGCGATTCGTAACGTTCGGCGTGACGTTCAAAACGATTTTCGTGATTTAGAATCAGAGAAAATGGTTTCAGAAGATGAGGCTAAAGCCGCACATGAGCGTTTGCAAAAATTGACCGATAAATTTGTTTCTAATTCTGAAGCAATTGGTAAGAAGAAAGAATCGGAATTGTTGCAACTTTAATAGTAGCTTCTGCTCAAGCTTAATGAGGATAAAGCACTTGAGTGTCCGACGCTCAAGTGCTTTTCAGATATATTAATAAGAGCCATTGCACAACAAGAGAGGCCAGTCATTGTTCCTTGTAGTGGCATCTTAGCGGTTTGATTTTGGCTTCCGCTAAAAATCTATTTCATTTATTCATATATTGCTGTTGAGGTCTGGACTGATGGTTTTAAGCAAAGAACAACTCGATTTAACAGGATTAAAAATACCTAAACATGTCGCGGTAATCATGGATGGGAACGGCCGTTGGGCGAAAAAGCGTATGCTTCCTCGTCAAGCTGGGCACAGAGCTGGGGTTGAAAATCTTAGACAAATCATCGATGCGTGTATCGAATTTGGAATCGAGATTCTGACTATTTATGCGTTCTCAACTGAGAATTGGTCTCGTCCTGAAACTGAAGTCCGTGGGTTGATGCGTATCTTCTCTCGTGTGTTGAACCAAGAGATTTATGATTTGCATGAGCAAGGTGTAAAAGTCCATCATTTGGGTGATTTGAGCGGCGTTGACCCAAGCCTGCAAGCAGGCGTTAATCGCGCTGTTGAATTAACCCAAAATAATAATCGGTTATTGTTAAATGTTGCTTTTAATTATGGTGGCCGAGCTGAAATCGTTCATGCAACACGTAAGATTTTAGCCGACGGCATTAATCCAGAAGATTTAGATGAAGAGCTATTTGGGAAATACCTTTTTACAGCTGGTGGTCCAGACCCTGATTTGTTGATTCGAACCAGTGGCGAATATCGAATTAGTAACTTCTTGATATGGCAAGCAGCTTACTCTGAGTATTATCTCACACCTGTTTATTGGCCTGACTTCGGCCGTGAGCAGCTTTATGATGCGTTGACTGCTTATACTGCTCGTGACCGTCGCTTTGGCGCATTGTCAAGCTAAAAGAGCCTAATTTACATGTTTTGGCAAAGATTTTTTGTAGTTATTTTGGGAATCCCTACCTGCTATTTCGTTATCTATAATGGCGGATGGCTATTTTTTGCCGTATTACTTGTTTTGCTTACGATGGGCTGTTACGAATATGCGCGTATGGCATTTGGCGACAATTGTTATCCGCAAATTGGGCTTTTGTCATTTACAGTTTGGCTTGTAGTCTCTGCTGAGTATTTTGCATTCCCCCCCGGATCTGAATTTTACGTTGATCTTTCTTTCTTTTTGGTACTCGCTTTTTCACTGTGGGGGTACGAAAGAAGGCATGATACTTTTCCTAAAAACCATCTGATGAAAATGATCCTTGGTTTTGTCATTATTGGCTGGATGGGAAGATTTTTGTTTGCAGTAAGAGGGCTCGATGCTAACGGAAGCGCGTTTTTACTGCTCATTTTTGCTATTTGGGCTGCGGATGTCGGAGCCTATATTTTTGGAAGCCTCATCGGCCGAACAAAGCTTGCTCCAAATATAAGCCCTGGTAAAAGCATTGAAGGTTATGTGTCAGGAATTCTTTTCAGCTGTATTATGACCCCTCTATTCGGCCTACTTTTGTTCCCTGAATATTTAACAATTCATGTTGTCATCATTGCGTTGATCCTTTCTATTGGTGTACCGTTAGGCGACTTGGGTATGTCAATGTTAAAACGCCAGGCTGGGGTGAAAGATTACGGTGGCATTATTCCCGGGCATGGTGGCGTTATGGATCGATTAGATACGATTCTGTGGGGGATGGTCCCCGGTTACTATTTGATATTATTGATAACAAACACCGTTGCATAGTTGGTCTCAACATACTCCCGTAAATTTACTAAATCATAGATGTATCTTGCATCTGTATAATAGCCTTTACACATCGAATCATGGAACACTGATTTAATCTAATCGGTTAATCGGCTTCCTGTTTTTTAAATGATGTCTTCAGAATTCCCCTTTTTAAACTCAAACTAAACAACTCAAAATAATTTCAACCACAGAGGTTAGTTCATGTCAAACAGTATGAAGTTCACTCGAAAAATCGTCACTATCGAACGTTACATTCTTGAAAACCAGCCTGATTATGCTCGAGGTGACTTTACAAATCTTTTATATGATATTGCGATGGCGGCTAAGCTGATCGCAAATAAAACAACGCGGGCTGGACTTGCTGATATTCTTGGCTCAGCCGGGGAAGTTAATGTTCAAGGTGAAGAACAGCAGCAATTAGACGTTTATGCGGATAGAACGATATTCCGTTTGTGTGACCATACCGGTCGAGTATGTGCGATGGCTTCGGAAGAGCATGAAGATATTCTTGAGATTCCAGCTGAGTTTCAAAAGGGGCGGTACGTCTTAGTTTATGATCCACTTGATGGATCTTCAAATATTGATGTTAATGTTTCTATCGGAACGATTTTTGGCATTTACCGGTGTGTTGATTGGGCAAACCGCGGCCGTGTAGAAGACTGCTTGCAGCCAGGACGTAAATTGCTAGCAGCTGGGTATGTGCTTTATGGGGCTAGCACTATGCTAGTTTATAGCACAGGCCAAGGCGTACACGGTTTCACGCTTGATCCCCATATCGGTGAGTTTTTGCTTTCACATCCTGACATGCGTTTTCCTGACCCAACTTACTATAGTGCCAACCATGGCTACTTTCAGCGCTGGTCTAAAGGTGTTCAAGAATATACAAGTTGGCTGCAAGGCAATGCAAAAGACGATCAAGATGCTCCTGAAGGCTTGTCTGAGCGATACATCGGATCATTGGTTGCAGACTTCCATCGGAACTTATTGAAAGGTGGATTGTTTATGTACCCAGGTGAGAATGACAAGCCAAATGGCAAAATTCGGTTGCTGTATGAAGCTGCACCTCTCGCTTATTTGGCTCACCATGCAGGTGGATATGCCTCAAACGGCCAAAAGGCGATTCTAGACTTGGTGCCAGAAGATTTGCATGAACGTACACCACTCTTTATCGGAAATACTCGGTTAGTCCAGAAGGCTGAAGATTTTATAAAGAGAATAGATTAAAGAGGCAATTGAATTTATTTTTTGTTGATTGACCCAAGTGTGGGTTCAATGTATAATTTGAGTCTGGTTTTCCAAACTATCCCCTTACCCGTTAAAAGTAACTTTATATTTGGTGGCAGGACAAATAAGCAATGTCTTAATTAGACATTGAGTGTGGGGAAATTCTGTCAGAGCTCACATACTCATACATTATTTACTTGTTACATTTTGTTTGAACTTCTAGATGAATTACACCTAACTAGGTGGTAAATCTTAGAACCTTTGTGGATTTTATAATTTAGTAGTCATTAAGTACCAAAATGACGCCTTTGCAATTTTTAATAAGGTAACTGTTAAGCCTGATTTGATAGCCTGAATAAGCTGTGCCATTCCTGCTCGGAAACCATCCTTCCATTACTGAAATAACAAGCTTATACGCTCATACCAAACTTTTTAAATATTTTTGAACAGAATAATGATGTGCAACATAGACTGGTTCTTTAACCGGTAGTTAGCCTCAACTTACTGTCTGGAGAAAGACATGGATTACAATGTATTAGAGAAAAAAACGCTAAGCGATTTACGCATGTTAGCAAAAGAAATCGGCGTAAACGGTTTTAGCACAATGAAAAAAGGGCCGCTCGTGTTCGAGATTTTACGAACTGATGCGCGTTCTAAAGGTTTAGACTTCCGCGGCGGCGTACTTGAGTCGATGATGGAAGATAAGCAGCCGATGGGATTCCTGCGTGCCGGTGCAAACTACTCACCCAGCGACCGTGATATTTATGTCTCTCATTCGCAAATTCGTCGCTTAGGATTGCGTAACGGTGACATGGTGATTGGCCAGGTTCGTCCGCCAAAAGATAACGAGAAATACCACAGCCTGATTCGTGTGGAGTCAGTTAATGGATTTGATCCAGAAAAGGCGAAAGGGCGGCCACGTTTTGAAACGCTTACACCTATCTTCCCAGATCAAAAACTGAAATTAGAAACGACATCAAATATCTTATCAACCCGTTTGATTGACCTTGTATCGCCTATCGGCCGTGGTCAGCGTGGGTTGGTTGTTTCACCTCCTAAAGCTGGTAAAACAACGATTCTAAAAGATATTGCTAACGGAATTTCAGCAAATTATCCAGATGTACATTTGATGGTTGCACTGATTGGTGAGCGACCTGAGGAAGTCACGGACATGGATCGTTCGGTTGAAGGGGAAGTTGTTAGCTCAACCTTTGATGAACCGGTCCGTAACCATTGCCGTGTGGCTGAAATGGCTCTTGAAAGAGCGAAACGAATGGTTGAGTCTGGGCGTGATGTGGTGATTTTACTTGACTCAATTACACGCTTGGCTCGTGCTTATAACCTGACTTTGCCACCAAGCGGCCGTACATTGTCCGGTGGTCTTGATCCAACAGCCCTTTACCCACCAAAACGCTTTTTTGGTGCAGCCCGTAACCTTGAAGACGGCGGTAGTTTAACAATTATCGGTACAACTTTGGTTGACACCGGTAGCCGTATGGACGACGTCATCTACGAAGAGTTTAAAGGTACTGGTAACATGGAATTGATGTTGAGCCGTCGTATGCAAGAACGTCGTATCTTCCCAGCATTTGATATCGAACGTTCAAGTACACGTCGTGAAGAATTATTGCTCTCAGGTGACGAATTGGCCCGTGTTTACACGATGCGCCGTATGTTAGGGCATCTGATCGATACACCTGGCTACGACTTGGCTAGCGCTACAGAAGCAATGGTTCAAAAAGTTCGTGAGACGAGTGACAACTACGAATTCCTTGAAGTGTTGACCAAGAACATGTAAGCAGGCTTTTCTGTTCAAAAAATTAAAGGCTCGTCGGATTTCCGGCGAGCCTTTTTTTATACCTAAATTTATTTGGGCCGATAGGATTAAAAATCGGCCGAATTGTGAATCAGCATCGAATCACCTAACGAATAGAATCGATATTTTTCAGCCACCGCTTCTGTATAGGCCCGCATCACATTTTCGCGCCCGGCTAAAGCTGAAATCATCATGATGAGCGTTGACTTTGGGAGATGGAAGTTAGTAATCATGGCGTCAACCGCGCGGTATTTGTAGCCTGGGTAAATAAATAGATCTGTAGGACCTTCATAGGCAGCGACAGGCTTCCATGGGCAGAACCCACTGGTTTCACCTGACCTGTCACGGTCGCTGATTATTTGGTAGCTGCCGCTGATTCCGGCCGACTTTAGCGCTGCTGTTTCCAATGTGCGGGTCGATGTTGTACCAACAGAAATTAAGCGACCACCCGCAAGTTTTGCCTCGTTGATACGCTGGGCAACTTCGGGAGTTAGAGACGCCCACTCGCTATGAATTGTATGTTCAGTGATATTTTCAGCACTGACCGGTTTAAAGGTATCTTGCCCAACATGTAGCGTCACCGTTTCAAATATAACGCCACGGTCTCTAAGTTGGTGCAGAATCTCAGGGGTGAAGTGAAGCCCCGCTGTGGGGGCTGCGGCTGAACCTTCGGGCCTTGAGTAGACGGTTTGATAGCGTTCAGAGTCGTCTAGCGATTGTCGGATATAAGGGGGCAAGGGCATATGGCCATATGCATGTAGCCATTCAGCTGTGTTTGGATCAGAAAAGCTGACTTCTCGGCCGGGGCCGTCAAGCACGGCTTGAATCGTAGCTGAAACTTCTCCGGGGGCGCCATCCTTTTTGTTTAGCTGGATTTCTGTGCCTTCCCGTAACCGTTTGCCACCGGCTAAAGTAATCCAGCTATCTGAGTCTGTTTTTCTTAAAAGCAATAACTCAACTTGTCCACCGGTTTGTTTTCGGCCATAGAGCCTTGCGGGAATCACCCGGCTATTGTTGGCAACAAGTATGTCACCCGGCCGAAAAAAATCGACAATATCTTTAAACTGACGATGGTTAATTTCTCCAGTTTGCCGGTTTAGCGTTAATAAGCGGCTAGCTGAGCGCTCTTCTAAGGCACTTTGAGCGATTAATTCTTCTGGTAGGTGATAGTCGAAGTCTGATAGATTCAAGAAAAATGTGTCCAATAATGATTAAATTGAAGTATATCTTTGCAAAAATGCAATGCAATGATCGTTTTTAAAATTGTTGAATTTTGTGTCACCGGACTGACTGGAAAATGTCACATTAAAAATCGTTCATGAAGCCCGACTTTTAAGCAAGAGAGAGGATAATTTGCATATGGGATCATTTAATTGGCAAGATGAAGAAGGTAGCTGGGATGCTACTAAAAATTTAGCAGAAAGTGCTGAGGGTGCGCAGGCATTACCTAGCGTGCTCAATACAAGTCGCCTTGTCCGAGTTAGCAGCTTGGCTGTGATCGGGCTTTTATTGGGTGGTGGTTTCTTGTGGTGGTGGGTTGGGTCGGTTGAAGAGGACCTGTCGGCCGATGTACTACAGAGTTGGAACATTGTTGTCGCAAGCCAAGCCGCTGGCGATACAGAGCTGCTCGTCAATCAGCTCTCGGGGAGTGATGCAAACTGGATTAACACTCAAAAGCTTTTGCTTGAACGGAATGCTATTGTGGCGCGCGGGCTCCTTTTGCCGTCATTAGTGAGCGTGCCGGCGGAGGAAACCCCTCCTGTAATACCCACATTTATCTTTGCACCTGACCTATTCGAAGCGACGTTGAGCCACCAGACCCAGTATCAGGACCGTTGGGGACGTGAGGTCAACTTGCTGCAAGATGAAATCTTTCGTTTGGGTGCAGACCGATGGCTCTTTTCACCTCCGAAAGCTACATACTGGGGAGTAAACGTGACCCAAGATGAGGTGCAGTTTTCCAACCGCTTTTCTTATTCTGCTCCGGCTAAAGATATTGAATTGGCAGAAAAAATCATTTTATGGTTTGAAGACCGCCTTGACGCGATGTGTTTAAATGAATTCTCCTATGCGTGTAAAACTGTTGAAACTCCTCAAGTTTCTATTCGATTTTCTCCTACGATTACAGATCGAATTCTGAAGCAGGATTTCTATGCGGGACAAAACGTACTAAGCTCGACACAGTATATTTTTGAATTCCCAACACCTTCGTTGATCGGAACCCCAGCAACTGATGCTGATGAACGGCTTTTGATTGAGGCTTATGGAGAGCTTTATTTTGCTGATTATTTGAGAGGGATGATTACGATCGCATCTGGGTATGAATTTGGGGAGGATGTCTGTTTATATGCGGTAGCCGAATATGCAGCTCAGCAAGTTGATGCAATAGCTCCGTTAACGGTGGGGGATTACGAGAGATATTTGGTATTTAACGAAAAGATTAATCAAGATGGGTTTGCTGTCGCGCTTGATGATGTAGCCCAACAGGCTTATTCAGAACTGTTTTTAAAGTTAACGATTAGATATCGATTGCAGGAAGCAGCCATAACACCTCAATATTTTTTGGATGAAAACTTATCGGCCGGGTCTAATCCATTTTGCAGAAGCCTGAGCTTTGAGAATAAAGACGAGTGGGAGACCTTTAATCGATATGTTGAACTGCGGGCGTCAATCCAGAATTAGCCATTTGCCAAAACAGAGAATCGTATAGTCAAGTAAGTGTTTGAATTGGGTTTATTTGATCACCTTTCCTCAAAAGCCCTTTTTTCTATAATCTATCCGGTCCCAAAATTTCAATAAGGAAAAACAATATGAGTAGTTTTGTAATTGAAGGCGGTATTCCACTGTCCGGTACTATCACGGCTAGTGGCAATAAAAATGCTGCACTCAAGGTATTACCCGCCTGCATTTTAACCAGCGAACCGATGATCTTGCACAATATCCCTGATATTGTGGATGTGCGAGACATGATTTTGATCATGCAAGATTTAGGTGTTGAATTTGAATCCTTGGCACTGGGAAGCTGGCGGATTCACGCGGCCGAAATCAAGAAAACTGATCTTGATATGGAACTGGCTGCTAGAATTCGGGCCTCATTTGTTTTATCTGGCCCTATGTTGGCACGTATGGGATCGATCAGTATGCCATTGCCAGGTGGAGACCGTATTGGCGGCCGGCCGCTGGACACACACGTTCAGGGGCTGAATGCACTTGGGGCAAAAACAGAGCTAGTTGGTAATTCACGCTTCAATATCAATGCTGACCCATTAATGGGGGCGGGTTATTTGTTGCAGGCTGAAGCCAGCGTAACCGCAACAGAAAATACGCTGATGGCGTCTGTGATGGCTCAGGGTGAGACGATCATTGATAATGCAGCCAGTGAACCGCACGTTCAAGATCTGTGCAATATGCTGGTTCAAATGGGAGCCAAAATTAAGGGAATTGGCAGCAGCCGCCTAACAATTACCGGTGTTTCTTCACTTAATGGGACCGAGTTTGAGATTGGGGCTGACTTTATGGAAGTGGGCAGTTTCATCGGAGCTGCGGCCGTGACCGGTGGCTCAATCCGTATCGAAAAAGCGAGTCCACATCAGATGATGATGTCACGCCAAGTGTTTAACAAGCTGGGGGTTGATTGGGAGGTCGATGGTGAAGCGATTATCGTTCCGGCCGACCAACGAATGACTATTTCTGAAAATTTGGCGGGGCGTATTTTAGAGATAAAGCCACACCCGTGGCCCGGCTTCCCACCGGACTTGATGTCAGTGGCGGTATTGCTTGCCACGCAATCAAATGGATCGGTGCTGTTACATGACTGGATGTATGAAAGCCGCTTTTTCTTTACCGACAGCCTCGTGTTTATGGGTGCTAGAATTACGCTTTGTGATCCCCATCGGGTGATTATTCAAGGCAAGGCTCAACTTTACGCAAACCCGGCCGGAGTACCCAGCCCTGACATCCGGGCTGGTATGGCGATGGTCTTGGCCGCATTATGTGCCAAAGGAACAAGTACGATCCATAATATTTATCAGATCGAGCGTGGGTATGAGCGGGTGCTGGAGAAGCTAACGGCATTAGGCGCCAAAGTGCGTCGTGAAGATGATTAGGGTAGAGGAAACCCTGTCTAAACAGGATTGTCAGTAGAAGATCGATATAGCGTAAGGGGTTGTGTTAATTAATCTGCTCACAAGCCACCGTGGCCGATGCAAATTCACTCGTTTGACCTTGCTATCGACCCGGCTGGTCTGGATCATCAGGCTTTGAAGGTGTTTGAGAAACAGGGGTTCCTGCACTGGAGCCCTAAAACCGGGTGCACGTATTGAGGCTCATGACCAAAGGCCAATCGATGTGGGGATTGAACCTAACCGTAAAGCGCCGATTATTACACCTTTGGCCGTTACCGTTGCGCATATTTGGGAAATCGATTAAAAATCGGTATGCCAAAACATGAACAAGTGACATGGAATAGTGTTGGGGGGAACACCTTAGCTGTTTTAACGTTGAGCTGCGCCTTTGGAATTTGGCTAAGCCTGATAAATATTCAACTTGAATCTTCTTGGCCTCCTGCAAATATGCTGTTCTACTATCTAGTTGGGGGGCTACCATCTGTTTTTGCTTTTTGTATTAGCACGTTTAAGTTACGGCCAAAAGGGAAGGGGATTATGCTGGTTGCTCTTCCGATATTTTCTAGCATTATTTTCTTTTTATACGTGAGTGTGGCTGTCACATCAATACCTTATTTAGATATTGAATGCCGATCAGCTGAGCCTCAGTACCCTAATGGCTTGCTAGATTGCCAATGTCATAAAACTTATACTGTCTATAACACAGACTATTATGAGGATTGCCAAGCAAAACGCTTGTTTCCCCGGCCGTTCCTGATGGTTGTTGATGAATCATAAGAGTCTAAATTTTCCTCTCTCAAAACGATGCAATTAAAGATAGCTGAACTAAGTGATATCGAGGCGACGTTAGCCCTCCACTATAAATATCAAGTTGATTCGATCGCGCCTGAAGATAAGGCGGATGGTTTTGTAACCACACCGTTTACCCAAGAGCAATTGAGTAATTTAATTTCGGCCGAAAATGGGCTGTTTATTGCCAAAGATGGTGATACGGTCTTGGCTTACGTAATGGCCGCTTCATGGAAATTTTGGTCGGTTTGGCCGATGTTTGCCCACATGATCAAGGGGTTGCCTGACTTGGCTTACCTAGGTCAAAGCTTGAGCACAGAAAACTCCTATCAATATGGGCCGATTTGCGTGGATAAAAGCATGCGTGGGAGCGGCATGGTTGAACAGATATTTGAGTTTTCAAAGCAAGAAATGGCCAAACGGTATCCGATTATGGTGACCTTCATCAATAAGAATAATCCCCGTTCCTATGCTGCTCATACGCGTAAATTAGGGATGGAAGTGATCCAAGAATTTCAGTACAACAACAATCATTATTATGAATTGGTCTGTTTAACAGCCAAAAAAAAAGAAAAACTATGAATTATTTTGCGTATGGTTCGAACATGTCGACCGCCTATATTCACGATTATTGCCCGAGTGCTAAATTTCTGATGCGGGCCAGCCTGCCTAACTATCATATTGAATTTCGCCGCTATTCGACCGATTTGCAAGGTGGGATCAGCAGTATGATTGCGGCTCCGGGTGAGATCATAAGAGGAGTGCTTTTTGACATTGATCCGGCCGAGCTTGATGCATTAGACATCTTGGAAGATGTGCCCAAAGGACTGTATATGCGAGAAACCTTCATGGTTTTAGGCGAAGATGGCAACTGGCACCACGGTGATCTTTATCGCGTAGCAAACCCATCTGGCCCCTACAAACCGGCTAAGCAATATGTTCAGTGGATGGTTGATGGTGCACGTGAACAAGGGATTGATGCCGATTACACTGCGAAACTTGCGGAACTGCTTGAATCACTTGACTGATCGGTTCACTGGTCACCGCCTACCTGTTCCGCTCGTGTGGCTCCTTGTGCGATCGCTTCCATTAAGGTCGGTTTGAAGCCCAGTTTTTCTAGCGTAAACATTGTTTCAACTGAAACACCGCCGGGGGTACTGGCCTCTGCTAGGAGTGCGTGTGGGGCTTTATTATCGGCTAGTTCCCACACCCGTATGGAGCCTAGAATCGTTTGCGATGCGATTTGTGTCGCTACCGACCGGTTTAGTCCACCTCGCACGCCTGCATCAATTAATGATTCAAAGAAGAGGTAGGTTGCAACCGGGCTCGATAAAGCGGTAATCACATTAAAATGAGCTTCTTCTATGTGAACGACTTGCCCCAACGCTGAAAACAGAATTGTCAAAACTTCACTTTGTGCTTGGGTGACATGCTGGTTCATGTGTAAAGCGATTAGCCCTTGCCCGATGCGGCTGGGAGGGTTGGGCATGGCTCGCACGAGAGGAAGGCCTTCAGCAAGCCGGCTATAGCGGCTTAGTGGCACCCCGGCCGCTAACGAGATGATGACCTGATTGGGGTTGAATGCCGCGACCATTGTGAGATCTTGTATGACTGAATCAACATTTTCCGGCCGAACGGCGATAAAAACATAGTCCGCTTGTTGTAACGCCTCTAAATTATCGAGCGTGGTTGCGACGCCAAACTTTGCTTTCAAATCATGTAGCTTCGCAGGGCTCCGGTTGCTGACGATGACCTGTTCTGGCGATACCACCTGACCTTTGATCAAGTTCCCAAGAATGATTTGGGTAATATGCCCGCCCCCTATAAACGCTAATTTTTGTGTTTTAAACTGATCCATCTAATTTTTCCTTTGTTTTTGCGGGTAGCAGTGTCTGCCAACTGCTATCGAGTCGGGCAACCGGTTGGATGCCTAACTTTTTGAGGTCGGCTGTTACATCGACGGGTAACGCTTCATTCTCTACCTTCTGATTTAAGACGCCGCCCATTAATACTGGTAATTCGACACTTTGTGCGGCCATGGTTGCCTGTAAGCGCTGGGCATAGTCGAGCGCCATCCCATTATGAGTGCTGATCAAAATCGCTTCAACATTGTGCCGTTCGGCCGCAGCTACAACATCGGCCGGATTTTGCTCCGCACCTAAGCTAATCACTTCAGCTCCGGCTTGACTCAATAGCTCTTGCAATACAAAGATGGCGTGCTCATGGACGTCGCTTGATGCCAATAACAGCCGCCGCTTGTGCATCACCGCCTGCATTTTTGGACTGTTAAATCGCTCTGCATGTGTCTGGATAGCATCTAGCGATTGGGTGAAAATATCAGTAGGCAGCAATGGTTTACGACGTTGAACCACCTCATCCCATTCACCCAAGCCGAACTGAGCTTCAAATGCGGCCGGACCCAATTTTTTTATCTCTTACAGCAATTGGATCGGATCGGTTACATCAGCACCGGCCGCGTTGAAGCCATCTAATGCTCGATTAAACACACGCCGGCCCCCTTCGACGACCTGTTTGGCAAACGCTCGCGCAGGTGAAAAATCGACATGCGGGTGCATGCGCCGGGCGATCTTTTCAATCTGACGGCCGTAGGTGTGGATTTCAGCGATCTCTTCTTTGGATGGAATCCGGACCGCTTCCGTAATCGGCAATGGATGGACCGCATGGCCAGTGGGGCATTCAAGCTGGGCTAAGATGTCCCACAGC
>JBGCDP010000162.1:0-5979 GCA_045105475.1 Anaerolineae bacterium | reverse complement strand
TGCTGATGCTGAGCATCTTTGTGGGGAGCTGTTTTGTTCGAAAATAGCCGACTTGGGGTGATTCGGCTGAAGGGGTTATTTCTCCCCCCGCTTCTAAACAGCGATAGATAAGTTGCAGACTGGCTTGACGCCCTATTTTCCGATGTTTCAGGGCAACCAAACGCACAGGCATCACTTTGATGCCTGTTTCTTCTTTCACTTCACGGACGACTGTTTCCGTGGGTAATTCGTTCCGCTCCATTCCCCCGGCCGGGGGTGCCCACGTTTTTGTGTCGTCCCGCTGGATCAGCAAAATCTGATCAAACCCGTTAATAACAATGCCAGTTACGCCTAAATTCATCTGTTTTTGCCCGCTTATTGTTTGGATAGCTTACTCAATCATCTGAGCTTTGAGTTGAAAAAACAACCGATGATTACGCAATGTTTTTAAGACAAGTTTGAAAATATGTGCTTAGAAAGACTTCTAAGCAACTTATTGACTTTCGAAACCCAATCTTTATAATTCCGATCAGTTAAATAACTCAAAACGTTGATCGGGAAGAGTAGTTGATCGTTTTGCTCCAGAGAGTTTTGGCCTCGTGCTGCAAGCCAAAACAGTCAGACATCGACGAACACCACCCGTGAGTGATATTTCAAAAAGCTGTGTTTTTACTTAAAACACAGAATAGTAGATTTATTCGGAACGCCCCGTTACAGGCGACGACAAGGATACCCTTTTTAATACCGAAGTTGATTCGGGGGTGTCAAAGTTGGGTGGAACCGCGATGATTGCCACGCCATCGCCCCAACATAATTGGGCGGTGGCGTTTTTGTTTTTATGGGTTAAAGAGAGATACCCAGGAGAATTATCATGAGTAAAATTCAAGTAGGAATTTTGGCAGCAACGGGTTCCGTGGGCCAACGCTTTGTACAGCTTTTAGTCGATCATCCGTGGTTTGAAATTGCGGCCGTTACCGGCTCACCACGCACAGCCGGTCGTCCTTATATCGATGGGGTCAATTGGTTGTTAGATGGAGCAGTACCAGAGAAAGTTGCCAACATGATTGTGCAGCCTACAGAACCAAATCTAGACGTAGACATTATTTTTTCAGCTTTGCCAACACCAGAAGCACGCGAGCTTGAACCCAAGTTCGCCGAGGCTGGCTATCCAGTTCTAACCAATGCCTCACCGTATCGGATGGATCCACTGGTACCGCTTCTCATTCCAGAGGTGAACCCAGAGCACAGTGGCTTGATTCCGTATCAGCAAGAGCAGTACAAACGGAAAGGGTACATCGTGGCCAATGCCAACTGCTCATCAACCAGCATCGTGCTGCCGATGAAGGTGTTACAAACGGCTTATGGGCTAGATGCGGCGGTGGTGACGACACTACAGGCGATTTCTGGTGCAGGGTATCCAGGTGTTTCTTCGATGGACATCATGGACAATGTGGTGCCTCACATCGGTGGGGAAGATGGGAAATTACAGTCTGAGCCGGTCAAGATGTGCGGGACGTTTGTTGAAGGCCGTATTGAGCCAGCCCCCTTTGCGGTTAGCGCACAAGCGAACCGTGTGCCGGTGATCGATGGGCATTTAGCCAGCATCGCAGTGAAGCTCGGCCAGAAAGTTTCAATCGAAGAAGTAGCTGAATTGTTCAACAACTGGTATCCGTCACAAGAGATTCTTGACTTGCCAAGCAGCCCTGAGAAAGTTCTGATCTATCGGCCAGAAGACGATCGGCCGCAGCCACGGCGTGATCGTGACGCTGGGAACGGATTGGCATGGACCGTAGGCAAGATTCGGGATTGCCCTGTGTTTGATATTCGCTTTATGGCGATCACGCATAACACACTGCGTGGGGCCGCGAGCGGCTCTGTTTTGAATGCTGAGTTATTGGTTAAACAAGGGTATATCAAACAGCCAGAGGCTTTGGCTGTAGCGCTTTAATCTGAATAAAAAGGGCAGACCGGTTTTTATCGGTCTGCCCTTTTTTGTTTTAATCTGCTCGCATTCGTTCGCGCAGCTCCCGGCCGCGTTCAAGGGAATCACGCATTTTTTGGCGAGCCTCTTCATCAACCAGCGGTTCTTGATGGTCTAAGAAGTGAATCGACAAAACGATGATGACCCAAATTGTTGGCTCAATAAATGGGACATGCCCGACTATCCGGCCTGTAATCTCTGTCATTAAGTACAACAAGATAAAAGGCATTAAACTGCCATTTACTTTTTGGAAAAACCAAGCATAAAAAACACCAATTTTAACCGTAGCTAAAAACAGAAAAAGGGTATCAAGCTCAAGGCCACCGTGTTGAACCCAGACGGGCAAATGCCATAGCCCCCAGATTGCGCCTGTTATTGATCCCGCTATGACGAGGGAAAACCGTTCATCTAAGTGAACTTGGAAATAGCTGCGCCAGCCCAACTCTTCACCTATCGCTCCGGGTATGGCAAAAAGAAGGATGACCGGTAGCCCCTTCCATAGTTTATTCGTTAACCCACCAAAATCGATTGGGTCGATGGGGTGTGTAAAAGGGAGCCATTCATATAAAGGAATGAGCGGGATGTAAACTAGGTAAGAAATTAGCGGTATAAGAACGGGGGCTGAAAATGCTAGCAGCCACCATTGCCAGCCGACACGAAAGCTAAACCCGCGGCGGAAAATCATCTTAAGCTCATCAATTTCCTGCAGTAGTAAAAGGATGATGATTGATGAAATGCCTGGTGCCCAAAGCGCAATTAGATTTAAGGGTGAATCTGGAGGAGTAATGCGTACATCTTCGCCTAAGCCAAATCCAAGCGCATCAAAAGCACCTGGTAGTTGAAAGGACCACGCGATTAGGAATGTAAATAGGAAGAATAATACGAGCTGGTATTTGTGGATAAACTTAATTGTTTTTTCCATAGGAGCTGATCAGCGTTTCAGAATACGAGCCACTCGTATTTGCCGGTGTAGGAAGCTTTGCGAGTAAAAGTATAAATCCCAAAATCTGCTCTGCTTTTGGCAGAATATTAGCTTGATACTTTTGTTTACGTCAAAGCTTGTACGTGGTTGCTGAACAGTATCTTAAACACCTAAGAGCCATAAAAAGTTCTTGATGCTTGCTTTTGGCTCATAAATTTCCAATGTTTAGTGAAAATAGATTAGGTTTTAAGCTAGTACGCTATTTTGCAATTGGGTGAGCTCTGCGATGCCGCCGGTTGCTAAATCAAGCAGAGCGTCGAGTTCGGCTCGCGAATAAGGAGCTGACTCCCCAGTGCCTTGAACTTCTACAAACTTTCCAGCGGCCGTCATGACGACGTTCATGTCAACATCAGCTGCTGCATCTTCGACGTATGGTAGGTCGAGCAATGGGCGCCCATTAACAATCCCAACGCTAATTGCAGCGATTTGGTGAGCCAAGACTGACTTTGGCACTTCACCCGATGCGATGAGCGGTTTGAGGGCGAGCATGACAGCAACCCATCCACCGGTAATCGAAGCGGTGCGTGTGCCCCCATCAGCCTGCAAAACATCACAATCAACGATGAGCGAGCGTGGCCCCAACGCTTTAAGGTCAAGGGCCATACGCAAACTCCGGCCGATGAGTCGACTAATCTCTTGGGTGCGCCCTTTGGGCCATTTTTGCTCACGGCGGGTGCGTGAGTAGGTTGAACGGGGCAGCATCGCATATTCGGCCGTCACCCAGCCATGCTGTTCCGCTTCAGGTTTGTATTTTAGCCAGTTTGGCAGGCTTTTTTCGATGGTGACGTTGCATAAAACGTGCGTATTGCCAAATTTTACAAGGACGGAGCCTTCTGCATATTTGGAAAAACCGGTCTCGAATGAAACTGGGCGAAGTTGATTTTCTTTGCGGCCGTCTGGTCTGCTCATGGAGTAAATCCTCGTTGTGGGGTAGTTAGAGTGAGAGAGCACTTTCGTTTCGAAGTCTCTATCCTTTGGGTACGGTAACCCGCCATCGTGATGATTGCAAACCTCTACATAGTAGCTATTTAAATCGCTTTCATCGGCGTGCTTTGCCCAAACCGTTGTCGGTATTGGCGTGGGGTGAGATCGGTACGTTGTTTAAACAGTCTGCGAAACGAGCTGATGTCACGATAGCCCACATGGCCGATAATTTCATCGAGCGGCATGCCGGATGTTTCGAGTAGCCGTTTGGCCGTTTCAATGCGCAGGTCTTGCAGATACTCGATGGGGCGTTGTTTGAGCGCCTGCTTGAATCGGCGAATTAAGGTGCGCTGGCTGACGTTTAACCCATGTGCGACTTCATCAAGGCTAAACTCCCGGCCGATGTTCGACCTGAAAAATTGTTGGGCCTGCAAAACCAAATCATCGCTATGTTGAATTTGCTGTTGCAAATAGATATAGGGCATTTGGGAAGATCGGTTTGAATCGGCCAAAAGCAGGCGAGCACATTCAAGCATTAAAAAGCGGTCAGCCTGTTTTTCAACGATGTAGAGACCCATATCGAGATAGGCGGCTGCGCCACCGGTAATTAGATTATTCTGATCGATTAAAAGCTGGTCAACCTGAAGCGAAATGTCTGGGAATGTACGTTCAAACAGATCGGCCAGCCACCAAGCGATTGTTACCGGCTCATCCTGTATCGCCCCACAGCTTGCGAGTAAAAACGGGCCGCCACAGCAGGCGGTGATGATCGTGTTTTCGGCCCGTAATTTGCGGATCTGTCGGCCGCATTGCTGGCTTAGCTTCGTATTGAGCGCCAGATAGCTTTTTGTATTTTGAAAGTCAGAGCCAGGAATAATGAGCATGTCGGTTGACCCGACAGAATTGATTGATCCATCTACTGGCAGCAGGAGGCGCGACGTGGTGGTGACTGGTTCACCATCAGGCGAAACAACCCGCCAGTCAAAAATCGGGCCAGCGCCAGGCTGACGCCGTTGCCAGAGGCGGTTGGCAACGTGAAACACATCGAGCATCGTGGTTACGCCGGATGTATAGCATTGATCAAAGGCAAGAAGGGTAATGTTGAATGTCATTGTGTCACATGCTGCGACCTGCTGTCACTTATCGCTATTCAATTGCCGATAATGACACTTCCGGCCGATTGTGTCAACCCATAAAATAAGGATTATGAAATTACAACTGATTCGAAACGCAACATTACTACTTGAGTACAACGACAAAAGATTATTGATCGACCCGATGCTGGGTCCTAAACATCAGTTCCGTTCGTTTGCAGGGATTTCTAAAAATCCGACGGTTGAGATGCCGATGACGGCTCAAGAGGTATTGGTCAATATCGATGGGGTTTTAGTCTCCCATCTGCATCCGGACCACTTTGATGAAGAGGCAAAACGGCTAATCCCGCAGACGACCATCTTGCTTTGCCACCCTGAAATTATGGACAGTCTTGAAGAGATGGGGTTTGAAAATGTGCATGAGGTCGATGAACCGATTGAATGGTATGACATCAAAATTAGACCAACCCCGGCCGTGCATGGGTATGGCCAATGGGCAGAACGGATGGGGCCAGTCTCAGGTTACATTTTTCGGGCCGATGGCGAACCAACTATTTATTGGGCCGGTGACACGATTTTGTCCCCAGAAGTTGAAAAAGCGCTGGTTGAAACCCAGCCTCACATTGTGATTACCCATTCGGCCGGGGCTCAGTTTGGTGGCCCAGAAGGGTTGATTATTATGGACATTGAACAGACGCTGGCGGTGGCTCGCTTGGTTCCAAAGGCGAAAATCATTGCGACCCACATGGAGTCTTTAGATCACTGCACCGTATCCCGTGAGGCGTTGCGCCAGGCGGCCGAAGAGGCTGGGATGGGCGGTCGGTTTTTGATTCCGGCCGATGGTGAGTTGATGGAGAAATTTTAGTGATATATCTATGGTGGCTCATTCTAGGCGCGGTATTGGCCGCTGCTTACATCGCTGTTGGGACGAAAATCAGCTGGATCAGTATGAAAGCTAACCTCGCAATTGGGCTCGTTGTAGCCGCTATTATTTATGTCGGTTTTGCGTTTGTGTGGGG
>JBGCDP010000161.1:0-6444 GCA_045105475.1 Anaerolineae bacterium | reverse complement strand
GTTCCGGTTGAAATCGGGGTTGTCCCGCTCACGATCCAGCCTTCATAAATCCAGCCTTTAGGTGCATCGGGCAAATTAAGTCCGGCCGTTGCTGGTTCACCCGGAGTTAGGTACCAAATGCCGTTGTAATAAGGGGCACTGGCATCTGCACCAGATGGGGCAGCTAAGATGTAGCGGCCGCTTGCAGTAGTAAAATCATTACCCAAAGCAGCTGCATGGCCGATGGTGGCATCTGCAACACCATTGGCAAAGCTACCTCCAATCACATGGGTATCGCTAGGTGCTGGGCTTGGATCTGGATCAGGTTCAATCGTCAATACGAAAGTTGATACGTTCGTTTTGTCACTAACAAATGCGGTGAACTCGCTAAGGCTAGCTGTGTTTACAGCCCGGCCGGTTGCGTTGGTTACCGTGAAACGGCCGGCACTAACAGGTACACCATTGTCGATGAGCCAATTTTCATACACCCAGCCATCGCCTAAATCTTCTAATCCATCAAAGCTAAACGTGACGCTTAACTCGGTTAGACTGGTTAAACTAATCGTACCGGTGATTGCTGTATTAGCGATATTGTTCACCAACGTTTGAGTCGCAGGTGTTTCAACATCTCCAATCGTGTGTACAAGAGGTTTGAGTCTAAATGGAGCCGGGCTGTTGTCTGGAGATGGTTCGATAGAAATGACGGCCGTCTGTCCGCGTAAATCAACCGTTGGGGTAATAAAGTCTTGTCCGGGGAATGGAGGAGCGCCACCGGTTCCAGCGGTTGGGCCGCCAAAATCGCTATCAGATGCGGCCGTATTGGTAAATGTGCCGGTTGAAACAGGGCCGTCTTCACCCACAACCCAACCTTCATATGCCCAGCCAGCAGGTAGCTCTGGCAAATCTAATCCGGCAGAAGGACCGGTTGGATCAAGGAACCAAATACCGTTGTAATAAGCGGCAACGTTGCCTGCATCAGTTGGCACAGCCAAGATATAGACACCAGCAGCTGAGGTGAAATCGTTCCCGAGTGCGGCACCATCACCGATCGTGACTTCAGCAACGCCACCATCAAAATCACCAGCGACTACATGTGTTGCTGCTGGTCCTGGGTCTGGATCGACTGTAGGTTCGATGGTTAAAACGAACTTACTCACGTTGGTTTTTGCACTTACATATGCTTCAAAGAAGGTTAGGCTGGGAGCACCTGTTTCATCAACTGAGAAACGGCCTGCGCTAACTGCACCATTTTTACTATCGATGAGCCAACCTTCATATACATAGTCTGGACCAAGATCTTCTAGACCCACAAACTCCCAAGCAACTCGAACGCGCTCAACACCGTTGAGTGTGGCTGCCCCGGTTGGTGAGGTTGCCCCAGCATTGTTCTGCAAATTCTGTGGAACGCCACCTGCACCCGGATCATCAATCGAATCGACCAATGGCTTTAACGTAAACGGTTTGGGGTCATTATCTGGAGATGGTTCGATAGAAATAACGGCCGTTTGTCCGCGTAAATCTACAGCAGGATCAACAAAGTCTTGGCCTGGATAGTTTGGAGAAGCTCCAGCACCAGCGGTTGGGCCAGCGCCATCACTATCGGCCGTATTTGTGTCTGTAAAGGTTCCGGTTGAAACCGGACCATCTTCACCCACAATCCAACCTTCATATGCCCAACCTGCAGGCAAAGTTGGCAAATTCAAGCTACCACCACTTCCGGCCGGCGGTGTGAGGTACCAAATTCCGTTGTAGTATGCAGCACCTTCTGCTGTCCCTGAAGGAGCAGCCAAAATGTAGCTACCACTAGCTAGTGAGAAATCGTTACCTAAAGCTGCACCATGACCGATTGTGAGGTCCGCACTATTGTTTTTGTCAGCTCCAGAAAAATCTCCAGCTAAAATATGGGTTGCAGCGGGAGCAGGGTCGTCACCAACCGCAGGTTCGATGGTTAGAACAAAGACGCCTACATTTGCTTCTGAGCTCACTTGAGCCACAAACTCTGTAGAGCTCAGCTCACCAGCATCATTAACCGTAAATCGGCCTGCACTCACAGCACCTTTTACACTATCAATGAGCCAGCCTTCATAAACATAATCATCGCCAAGATTTTCTAGGCCTTGAATATCCCAGTTCACTCGAACAGTTGCAGCAAGAGAAGCAGTACCGGTTGGTGTGCTAGCAGCAGCGTTATTCGCTAAATCCTGAGGAACTCCAGCAGCTCCGGTATCTTCAACCACTGCGTCAACAAGTGGCTTGAGCACAAATGGATCCGGGCTATTGTCTGGAGATGGTTCAACGGAAATTACCACTGTTTTACTGATTAGATCAGTTAAAGGATTAATAAAATCTTGTCCGGGATAGTTTGGTCCATCACCATTCGAGCCTTTAGCTGGGCCAGCACCATCACTATCGGCCGCATTTGTATCAGTAAAGGTTCCAGTTGAGACAGGGCCGCTGTCACCGACAACCCAACCTTCATATGCCCAACCTGCAGGCAGAGTTGGTAAGTCCAAGCTTCCACCGCTTCCGGCCGGTGGTGTTAAAAACCATAAGCCATTGGTATAAGAGGCGGTTTCTGAGACTCCTTTTGTAGGTACAGCCAAAATATAGCTACCTGTTGCAGAAGTGAAGTCATCACCTAATGCAGCTTCATCACCAATTGTTAAAACCGCATCGCCGTCGACGAAAGCACCAGCCAAAAGATGCGTATCGGCCGGAGCAGGGTCATCCCCAACTGCAGGCTCAATGGTTAAAATATATTTCGTAACATCGCCAGCTGCACTGACTTCAAGAGCGAACTCTGTTTCGCTAGGGATGCCAGCATCATCAACTGTAAATCGTCCTGCGCTTACAGGGCCGTTCTTGTCAATAAGCCATCCTTCATATACATAGTCAGCACCTAAATTTTGTAAATCATCAAAAGTTAGTGTCACTGTAACTGACTCACCGGCAGTTGCGGCCGTCTTGGCCTCAGTTATTCCCGTTGGAAGAAGGCTATATATAGCTACTCCCATCATAAAAACAGAAAGAATTATAATTGCTGAAAATCTTTTTGCTTTTTTATTCATCATTTATGTCTCCTTAAAAAATATCACTTTTTACTTAACAGAGACTTAGACCAAAACTTAAGGTAGTTCTTACTCGGCTTGGCTGTCCAAGCGGCAAAAACAGGCGAATATCTCGAATTTTCCGGTTGTGAAAAGTAATTTTTAAAAGGAATCCCGCAATTAAATTTATTTAGCTCACAGAAACAAATCAACCATAGTTCAAAAAAGAAAAATGAATAAATTCGCACCTAAACACCGTGTTTAATGGCTCAAAAAAGACTTTCTAACGTCTATATGAAGTTTTGAAAAACATTCGAATTTCAAAAATACTCGGCTGACTTTGCACTCAAAGATTAAATACACAAGTGTCTTTGTTGGAAATATTTCAAGATATTACTAAAAAATTACAGCCTGAAATTTTTTAGCATCAAAATCAGATCCACCAATTTTTCTGCACTAGTAAACAGAGAAATAAAAAAGAGATTGGTGTTACCAATCTCTTTTTTATTTAGGTTATTCAGCTATTCAGCCACTGATTCAAGACAAAAAATCATTGAATCATGCACTCAATCGAACGAAGCATGGACTTACTTTGTAACTATCTATTGGTCGATATTAATATCGACCATTACTCCTTCGATCATCAAAACGTGCTTCCGGCCGACGGTGAACCCGACTTGTTCGCTGTGGAGCTGACTCACGGACTGGCACACGCTGAGGTGCGGCTCGTTGAACTGGCCGATTCGGGCGAGCATAAGCCTGTGTCATCTCACGATCCTGCTGACTGTAGCTAGAAGTTGGTTTGGGACGTGGACGTGCCTGGCGACGTTGCGGCCGGGCCGATGCCACTGGCCGTCGCTGTTCTTGGCTATTAAAAATTTGGTCACCCGCAACTGAAAGACTGCCAATAAACAAAATCCTTGTGAGCCAAACTAAAACCGCCACAAAAATCGGAGCATAAATCATAAGCTGTTCACGAGAAAGCACTTCGGTATTCAATGGCTGTTGTGCCAAAATCAAAGAAACAGCATACCAAGTCATCATCGCATTCATGGTAGCCCCCAAGAGCCATGCCCCCATTAAATACCAAGCCTCAGTCGGTTGATTCCCGTCAGACTGTGGGGTAAAGATCTTAATAAGTCCGGCAAAGTCGATGCTACAAAAAGCAAATGCCAAAATTGCAGCCCAACTGACCCCGTAAAAATTAGTTGATCCTAGCAAATCGCCAAGAGCAAACTTAGTCGTATCAAAATTAAATACTTCAAATGCTAGCAAAGCTCCGGCTAGCAAAAAGGCAATCACCTGTTGCCGTGGGATTCGATTATAAAGGTCACGCAAAGCCCCAATTGGTGATCTGCGTGAAAGTGCGTATGCGTTAGTAACCATGTCGTATCATCCGTTCTTGGCTCACTATTGTGTGTTAAAGAGTATGGCAATTTAGTTCGCCTCACTTGTTAATACACAATTTTAAAACTCAAGAATTATTGTTATTCTCTGCAATTAGAATATTTGTTCTAATTATAGAACTGATGTGCTTTTGGTCAAGAGGTATTTTAGTTTTAGTCAAAAATCAGAAAAGATTTACGGTTTTTACACTTTAGTTTCTAACAGAAAAAAGGGATTAGTTCTTATTACATTTGAAATTTGAACGCTGATGGCCTTATTGATTTTGGTTGGGTATCATTCAGCAATCCAACTATTTTCGAGGGCATTGATGAAAGAATTTCTGGATAAAGTCATCCTAGTTACTGGCAGCGGCTCTGGCATCGGCCGGGATACAGCTATCGCTTTTGCAAATGCAGGCGGGACTGTTATTGGAGCAGATATAGACGCAATTGGTGGCATGGAAACAGACAGTCAAATCAGCAAAAATGGTGGCAGCAGCCACTTCATCCAAACAGATGTTTCCGACACAAAAGCGGTTGAGTCATTAATTGCTGAAATTGTTGATCGCTATGCTCGCCTCGATATCGCATTTAACAATGCAGGCGTAGAAGGCAATCCCACACGTACGGCCGACGGCACAGAAGATGATTTTGACTTTATTATGCGGGTCAATGTGAAGGGAGTGTGGGCATGTATGAAGTATGAACTGAAGCAAATGCTTGCTCAAGGTTCTGGCTGCATCATCAACACAGCTTCAGTGGCTGGATTAACCGGCTCACACTCAATGCCGATTTACAGTGCCAGCAAACATGCGGTAGTTGGGCTCACTCGTTCGGCCGCAGTTGAATATGGTAGTAAAGGAATCCGTGTCAACTGCATCAATCCCTATGTCATTAAAACCCCGATGGTGGAGCGTAGTGCGTCTCATCTACCAGAGAGTTTTACGCAAGCCATCGCCAATGCCACCCCAGCCAAAAGAATTGGCGAAGTGAGTGAAGTTACGGCCGGTGTCTTGTGGCTGGCTTCAGCCGGGGCGAGTTTTGTGAACGGAATTACGCTACCAATAGACGGTGGCTATACGGCTCAATAAGACATGAGCTTTGGCTCAACAAATTCTGAGCCGATTGGTTAGACCTATGAACATTCTTGATAAATTCGGACGACCGATTCGTGATTTACGAATCTCTGTGATGGACAAATGCAATTTTAGATGCCCCTATTGCATGCCGGCCGATATCTTCGGAGAGAGCTACAATTTTCTTGAGAAAGACGAAATCCTATCAGACGATGAACTCATTCGGCTCGCAAAGCTTTTCGGCCGGATGGGAGTCACCAAGCTACGTATTACCGGTGGGGAACCCCTCATTCGCAAAAATTTAGTCAACATCATAGAAGAGTGGCTAAAAACACCAGGCATCGAAGATGTCGCCATGACGACCAACGGCTATTTCTTAGCACCTGTTGCTGAAAAGTTGCATGCGGCCGGGCTGCATCGCCTCACCATCAGCTTAGATTCACTTGACGAAGAAGTGTTCCAAATCATGAACGGAGCTCGCTCTAGCGTTGCTCGTGTTTTGCAAGCAATCGAAGAAGCGCAAAAGGCTGGTTTCGACAAACTCAAAATTAACTGCGTCGTCAAAAAAGGGGTCAATGATCACACCATCGCTGATTTAGCCCGCCACTTTAAAGGAACCGGCATCATTGTACGGTTCATTGAATACATGGATGTGGGCAACCTAAATGGATGGAAGCTCGATGATGTTTTGACCGCATCAGAAATTTTGGAAATAGTTGGCTCAGAATTTCCGCTTGAGCCGCTCGAAGAAAACTATCGGGGTGAAGTTGCCAATCGGTATGGCTATAAAGATGGCTCTGGAGAGATCGGGATCATCGCGTCGGTCACTCAGCCGTTTTGTGGTGACTGCACCCGTGTGAGGCTATCTGCGGCCGGTGAGCTGTTTACCTGCCTGTTTGGCAACAAGCAGTTTGATTTACGCGATATGCTCCGTGATGGCTCAACCGATGATGAGAT